>NZ_LOHZ01000022.1 GCF_001601575.1 Thermovenabulum gondwanense | reverse complement strand
ATTCTACGTGCGCCGTGGCTATGGTTATCCCTCTTTCCCTCTCTTCCGGCGCTTTGTCAATCTGATCGTAAGCTACAAACTGGGATAATCCCGCATTTGACAATACCTTCGTTATCGCCGCCGTCAGTGTCGTCTTGCCGTGGTCTACGTGCCCTATGGTGCCTACGTTTACGTGCGGCTTCTTCCTCTCAAATTTCTGTTTTGCCATTTCTTTGCCCTCCTTGGTATGTAAGTAGTTTTTTATAAAAATAAAAAAGCCTGTACACTACAATTATACTCAAACAAAAAATAATTTTCAAATATTTACTTAAAATTAAATGGAGCCCACGACCGGGATCGAACCGGTGACCTCCGCCTTACCAAGGCGACGCTCTGCCGACTGAGCTACGTGGGCATCTGGTTGCGGGGGCCGGATTTGAACCAGCGACCTTCGGGTTATGAGCCCGACGAGCTACCGGACTGCTCCACCCCGCGATGTATAATGGAGCGGGAAACGGGAATCGAACCCGCGACACCCAGCTTGGAAGGCTGGTGCTCTGCCAACTGAGCTATTCCCGCACAAAATGGTGGAGAGAGGTGGATTCGAACCACCGAAGGCATCGCCAGCAGATTTACAGTCTGCCCCCTTTGGCCAGCTCGGGAATCTCTCCATGTTTTCTATTATAAAAAGAAAAGGCATTTTGGTCAACAGGAATTTAAAACTATTTTTTTTGTTATTCGGCAACCTTTAAAATATTATATGCCTCTAATCTCTAAGTATTTTTCAAGCTTCCTCTTCACCCTTTGAAGGGCATTATCGATGGATTTAACGTGCCGTTTTAAATCCCTGGCAATCTCCTGATACGATTTGCCGTTCAGGTAGGAGATTAAAACCTCCCACTCTAATTTGCTCAAAATCTCCCCCATTTTATCTTCTATATCTGCAACCTCTTCTCTGCTTATTATGAGTTCTTCCGGATCAGTAATCTTAACTTCGGTAATTACATCCATCAATGTCCTTTCGGAATCTTCATCATATATTGGCTTATTCAGGGAGACGTAAGAATTCAAGGGGATGTGCTTTTGGCGGGTGGCAGTTTTTATTGCGGTTATTATTTGCCTTGTTATGCACAGCTCCGCAAAGGCTCTAAATGAAGTCAGTTTATCCGGGTTAAAATCCCTGATGGCCTTATATAAGCCTATCATGCCTTCCTGAATAATATCCTCTTTATCGGCGCCAACCAAAAAATAGGACCTGGCTTTTGATTTTACAAAGTTTTTGTACTTATTTATAAGGTACTCCAATGCCTCCCTACTGCCACTCCGGGCTTCATACACCACCTCTTCATCCTGCATTTCTTCAAAACAAACAAAGGATTCCCTTTGAAGCCCCACATTCACATTATCGCCCCCAAAATTAAATAAGCCACGAATAAATTATATCTCAAAACACGGATTATAGTCAAGCTTGACAACCTTTAATCCTATTAATCAAACTTTTCAAAGTTGTCTCATCCAGCCTATCGGCCAGAGTCTCCTTCCTGGATTTCATGATATCTTCCTTTTTCCTTCGTTCTTCGAAAATCCTGTTTACCTCATATAAAAGCTCCCGGGCAGATACCCTTATAGCCCCTTTGCCCAGCACGATCCTCTGTTCAAGAAAATCCGAAGTGGCCACCCTCACCCGGTACTCTTTTCCGGACTCTTTACCGTAACTTTCCACCATTTTTTCTATATAATTGTCCGCCGTCTCCCGCTCTTTCGTATATACCACTTCTACCCCGTTTATATTTTCTATTATCCTCCTTCCTCCTTCCACCATGTGCGCATCAAAAACTACCTTCACTTTTACACCGGTCAAGGCCGAATATTCGCTCATAATATCCACCAATTTCTGCCTGGCAGTTTCCAGGTCAATTTCCTTAGCGCTCTGTAGATTGGGCCATGCGTTTATTATGTTGTACCCATCTACAAAAAGTACTTCTTCAGGCCTTTCCAGCATCTTTTAACGCCCTCTGCCTTATTATCTCATATCCTATTACCGCAAAAGCCACCGCAGCGTTCATGGAAGTAACATGGCCCATCATGGGAATTTTCACCAGAAAATCGCATCTTTCTTTTACAAGCTTCCCCAGCCCTTTATCTTCTCCTCCGACCACCAGCGCCAACGGTCCGGTTAAATCCTTTTCATAATACACTTCTCCATCCATATCAGCCCCTACCACCCAGATCCCTTTTTCCTTCAATTTCTCCAGCGTAGAGGCTATATTGGTAACCCTGGCGATATCCACGTATTCCCCCGCGCCTTCCGATACCTTCATTACCGTTGGTGTTACGCCGCAAGCCCTTCTTTTAGGTATTATTACTCCGTTTACCCCGAGGCAATCACAGGTGCGAAGAATACTGCCCAAGTTAACCGGGTCCTCGATCTCGTTTAACACCGCGATAAAGGGTTCCCGGGTCTTAGAGCTTGCCTTTGTCAGTAATTCCTCAAAGTCCAAATAAGGCTTTAAAGAAGCCTGGGCAATTACCCCCTGGTGTTTTTTTGTTTCCGATATCCTGTTTAAATAATTTTCATCCACTTCTACTACGGGCACATTATTTTGCCTTGCAAGCTCGTTTATCCTCTTTATAAAAGCCCTGTCCCCTTTTTTTACATATATTTTATTCATCGGCCGTCCAGCCTTAAGCGCTTCCAGGACTGAATTTTTCCCTTCTATTAAAAAAGATTTATCTTCCAATCCACCCACCCCATGATATAATTTTTCTTAAGGTAATTTGGATTTTTATAAATGATATTTTAAATTTCATAAAAAGTCAAGGAGGACGGGCAATGAAGGTAAAAATCTTAACTCACACCCCCGAACCGGAAAAAACCGTTGCAGCGGCGGCAAGACTTTGTTATTCCAATTCAGGGCCTCTTGAAATAATGGAAAATATGAGCCGGGAAAAAATAGAAAAATTCCTCAATAAACTTATCAGCATGGGGCATCTGTCACCGATCGAACATGTAAGCTTTACGTTTGGCATCGAAGGAGTAAGCAGGACCCTGCTTGCCCAGCTAACCCGCCATCGCATAGCCTCTTATTCGGTTCAAAGCTTGCGCTACAACAATCCCTTTAAAGAAGATATAATAAATCAGAAAGCTGAAGAAGAAAAATTGCAGAAACAAAATTTAGCATACATTAAAGGCTTAGCCCTTTCCCCCGAGTTTAACGACCCGGCAAAAATTAATGAAAGGTTTGGTATAATTATAGAAAAAAATATAATTACCGAAAAACATTATGAAGAATTATTCAAGGAAAACCTTTCTCATTTTATTAGAGGTATTTCCGACGCCTTTGTACAAACCGGTGAAAATTTTCTAATATTTCCTGAAGAATTCAAAGAATATTTTATGCAGGCGGGTTTAAAATTTGAGATGGAAAACGAAAAGCTTTTATTCCGCAAAGATAACGCCATAGAATTTTGCCTCTTTATTTATGAAGGGATGGATTTTTCTTATAATTTATTTTCCAAGGAAAAATTATTTCAAATTATTAGCAGTATAAAGGGTTTTTACGAGAAACTCTTATTTATTCTGGAAGAATATATAAAAAGAAAATATTATTCTACCCTCCCCGAGGATATTAAAAAAGATATAAAGGCAATTTTTATTTATTTGGACGGCTTGAAGGGAGCAAAAGAAGCCTATTTAAAGCTTGTAAATTCAGGAGTGGATAAAGAAGACGCCAGGTATATCCTGCCCATGGGAACGATGACCAATATAGTTATGACGATGAATGCCAGGAGCCTTTATAATTTCTTTGCATTGAGATGCTGTAACAGGGCTCAATCGGAAATAAGGGAACTTGCAAATCTAATGCTAAAAGAGGTAAAAAAAATCGCTCCCACCCTCTTTGAGAAGGCAGGAGCTCCCTGTGAATCTCTTGGTTATTGCCCCGAAGGGGATCTTAGCTGTGGTCGTTTTCCCGGGATGAACCCTTAATGATCTCATAGGATGCTAAAAGTATCTTATTTAACCGCTCGTTTTGACCCGACAGGTATAAATATCCCAGGAGGGCTTCAAATCCCGTGCTCATGTGGTAGTCGGCAAGGGTAGCGTTTTTGGGAACGGTATTTACTTTTGCATTTCTGGCTTTCCTTACCACTTCCTTTTCTTCGGGAGTAAGGAAAGCCTCAATTTTTTTTAATATTTCGGCTTGAGCGGAGGCTTTTACATACTTGATAGCCTCCACGTGTAAATCCCTGACCTTTTTTTTCGTTTTTATTACCATTGTCCTGATAAAAAGATTGAAAACCGCATCGCCTACAAAGGCGAGGGCAAGTGACGATATATCTTCCATACTTTTCTATATCACTCCTACTTTATTTTCTTCCATCTTACCCCCGATGGTGTATCTTCTAAAATTACACCTTTATCTTTGAGCTCATCCCTTATTTTATCCGCTAATGCATAATTTTTTTCCTTTCTCGCTTTTTGCCTTTCTTCTATCAGTTTCAAAATTTCTTCGTCTACCAATTCTTCCTTGCCAAAATCTCCAAAAAGCCCAAGAATATCTCCCAGCTCAAGTATAAGTTCTTTTGTATAAGTAACCAGTTTTTTAGAGGAAGTATCCTTCAGGTTAGTATTTGCCTCTCTTACTATCTCGTAAATTGCCCCCAGCGCTTCTGCCGTATTAAAATCATCATCCATAGAATCAATGAATTTTTGTTTTAACGACCTTAGCCTGTCCAGTAATTCCCTTTCCTCTTGGTTTAATTCCCTATCCCCGGTTACCTCCTGTAAATGTTTCAGGGCGTACAATGCATTGTAAAGCCTTTCCAAAGCGCTCCTGGCTTGATCCATTAACTCCCTGCTAAAATTGATCGGGCTCCTGTAATGGGTAGAGAGCATAAAGAGCCTTAATACCTCCGGGTTGTATTCCTTTAAAATTTCCCTTACCGTAAAGAAATTACCCAGAGACTTGGACATCTTTTCGTTGTTTACATTTAAATAACCCACATGCATAAAATACCTTGCAAAGGGTTTACCGGTTGCAGCTTCACTTTGCGCAATTTCGTTCTCGTGATGGGGGAAAATAAGGTCAGAACCCCCTCCGTGAATATCTATAGTTTCACCTAAGTATTTCATGGACATGCAGGAGCATTCAATATGCCATCCGGGCCTTCCCTCACCCCAGGGGCTTCCCCAGCAGGGTTCCCCCTCTTTTTTCGCTTTCCACAGGGCAAAATCCATCGGGTCTTTCTTTTTCTCTCCCGGTTCTACCCTCGCCCCGGCTTCTAATTCTTCTAAATTCTGACCAGAAAGCTTGCCGTAATCCTTAAATTTCCTGGCCGCAAAATACACATCTCCATCCACTGCATAGGCATAGCCCTTCTCTATAAGTTTTTCTATGAGCTCAATTATCTCTTTAATGTGCTCCGTAGCCCTTGGGTGGACATCCGCCCTTTTCACCCTTAAGGCATCCGCATCCGTAAAATACTCCTTTATAAACCTTTCCGCCAGTTCCTTTACGGTGATGCCTTCTTCTTTTGCCCTTTTGATCATCTTATCGTCAATATCGGTAAAATTTTGAACAAAAACCACATCATAACCCCTGTACTTCAAATAGCTCCTCACTACATCGAAGGTGATGAAAACCCTGGCATTACCCACATGAAAAAAATCATAAACCGTGGGACCGCAGGTATATATGGTGACCCTGTTGTCCTTTAAAGGTTTAAATTCCTCTTTTTGCTTTGTCAGCGTGTTGTAAATCTTCATTGGAAAACCTCCCTGAGCATTTTTTCCCTTCTTCTCTTGACCTCAACTGCGGGAATACCTACCACCGTAGTGTAAGGCGGAACATCTTTCAATACCACCGCATTTGCCCCTATTTTCGCACCCCTGCCAATCCTCACGGGCCCCAATATCTTTGCCCCTGCTCCTATTATCACATCATCCTCAACGGTGGGATGCCTTTTTACGGTGGTTTCGTTTCCGGTAGCACCAAGGGTTACTCCGTGGTAAATTGTAACATTATCCCCTATTTCCGCGGTTTCTCCTATAACAACACCCATCCCGTGGTCAATAAAAAGTCCCTTGCCAATTTTAGCTCCCGGGTGAATTTCAATACCCGTAAAAAACCTTCCCAGCTGGGATATCAATCGGGCTATAAAAAACATCCTTTTTAAATAAAATTTTCTGGCTATTTTATAAAATATTAAGGCATGAAGCCCGGGGTAACAGAGTACAACCTCCAAAAGGCTCTTTGCCGCCTTATCTTTTTTCATTATTAACCTGGCATCTTCTATTATACTCATTTTTTCGCCTCCTTGCACCCTTTTTTCATTTTTTGGGAAAATAAAAAACCCTTCGTCCCAGAGGCGAAGGGTTTCGCGGTCCCACTCTGCTTTATCGCTCATTGCGATGCAATGCTCCGGAGCGCACAGGGCCCAACCTCATGGGACTGCTCTCAGCCGGTGACAATCCCTCTCTGTATGAGGCATGTAAGGACCTTTCTTCTCCATCATGGCATTTGTATTCAGTTTTAATAATTATAATATTAAATTCGACATGAAATGTCAACAATCAGAATCTCAAAATCAATAAAAATTATAACTTTTTAATAAGGCAAACCGCCTTTGCAGAAATTCCCTCTCCTCTTCCCTCAAATCCCATGCCTTCCGTGGTGGTGGCTTTTATACTGACCTTTTCCTTTTGAATATTAAGTGCAAAGGCTATATTCTCTCTCATCTTTTCGATATAGGGCGCAAATTTCGGCTTTTCGGCTATTATAACCGAATCAATATTAACTATTCCAAAGCCTTCTTCCTTCAAAAGCTCCGCTACCCTTTTCATCAAAACAAGGCTGCTGATATCTTTGTACTTCGGATCCGTATCGGGAAAATGCCTGCCTATATCTCCTAAAGCAGCGGCCCCCAGAAGGGCATCGTTGATTGCATGTACCAGCACATCCGCATCGGAATGCCCCAGCAAACCCTTCTCAAAGGGTATGTTAACCCCCCCTACGATCAATTTTCTTCCTTCAACCAGTCTGTGAGTATCGTAACCTATACCAATCCTCACAAATGTCACCTCTTTTTAAATTCACCAAAGCCCAGGTTCAAAAAGGCTTCGGCTATTATTATATCCTCGGGGGTGGTGATTTTTATGTTTTCATAAGAGCCATCAATTATTTTAACCTTATACCCCAATCTTTCCACAAGAACCGCATCGTCAGTACCGTAGAACCCTTCTTTTCTTGCTATCTCATGGGCTTTCAGTATTACCTCGTACATAAAAGTCTGAGGGGTCTGTATAGCATACAGTTTCCTTCTATCGGGAGTCGCTTTTATAAAACCATCTTCCACTATCTTAATGGTATCCTTTACCGGCACCGCCACTCCTGCGGCCTTATAGAGCTTTGCCGCCTCTATGCTTTCTAAAATTATACCGTGGGTAATAAATGGTCTTACTCCATCGTGTATTACAACAATATCGGTTTGAGGAGAACAACTCCTCAAACCGTTGTAAACCGAATCCTGGCGCTCCAAACCGCCCTCGATTAATCTGGTTTTTTTAAATTTATATTTCAGAATAATATCCTTCCTCACAAAATCCAGGTCTTGCTCTCCTACGACAAGGATTATTTCGTCTATTTCCCTCAGTGTTTCAAAAACCGTCAGGGTATAATAAAGTATTGGAAATCCCTTAACCGGCAGGTATTGCTTGCTTTTTACAGAATTCATTCTCTTGCCCTTGCCGCCGGCAGCAATTACTGCGGAAACGTACATCGTCTTCACCCCGGAATTACTACATTGATTTAGGTTTTGCAAATATCATCCTGCCAGCAGCCGTTTGAAGCACGCTGGTAACGATAACCCCAATGGTCTCTCCTATGTGTTTTTTCCCTCCATCCACAACAATCATTGTTCCATCATCAAGGTAAGCCACACCCTGTCCGGATTCCTTGCCATCTTTTATGACCTGCACTACCATTTCTTCGCCAGGTAATACCACGGGCTTAACCGCATTGGCAAGCTCGTTAATATTCAAAACAGGAACTTTATGAAGCTCGGCCACCTTGTTCAAATTAAAGTCATTGGTAATAATCTTGCCATCAAGAAGCTGAGCTAATCTCACCAGTTTGCTATCAACTTCAGCCAAATCTTCAAAATCACCTTCATAAATCTCTATATCGATGTTTAATTCTTTCTGCATTTTGTTTAATATATCCAGCCCTCTTCTACCACGGTTTCTCTTAAGTACATCCGATGAATCCGCAATATGCCTTAGCTCTTCCAGGACAAATCTCGGAATAATAACAGGACCTTCTATAAATCCCGTCTGACAGATATCCGCAATCCTGCCATCTATTATCACACTGGTGTCCAGTATTTTGGGTTTTATCCAGTTCACAATCGTAGGAGCCTGATTTTTCTTCGGTGAAATATAAGAAAAGGGGACGAGGTTTGAGAGCTCCTCTTTTTTATTTATGGCAATGCTGGCTCCGAGATAACCCAGTAAAATGTTTGCAATTATAGGTAAATAAGAACCAATCCAGGGTATGCTCAAGAAAGCCCTTAAAAATAAATTAGCAATAATAAGTCCCATCAGTAACCCAAAAAAACCGTAAATAAGGTCCCTCATCGGGGTCTTCTTCAGTTTGTTCTCAATAAAAACCTTGGCCTTCTCTCCGGCTTCTATCATTTTAGGACTTATAAGGAGAAATAATACTCCAAAGGAAGCAGAAATTATGATATAAACCGCTATTTTTGCATTTAAGTTGATACTTAGGACATTGAATATATCATTTAATTTAAAAAGCAGAAAACTTATTTCATAACCTATCCCCAGTCCTAAAATAAGTAGAAATGCTCTGATTAACCTGTAGACCACTGCTCTATCACCTCCTATTATAAAGTATTGCCGAATTTTTCTCTATTTTTTCTTTTATTCTCATTATATAATATATTTTTTTATTATTCCACGGTCATAGAATTTTTTGGTAAAAAATTAGGGCATAAAGCCCCTTAATTAAATGCCTGTTCTATTAATTTACCGGCCTCATCGACCCCGATATTTTTACAAAGGACTATTTCGCTTATCAGTATCTGTTTAGCATTTTCCAGCATCCTTCTTTCTCCGGTGGAAAGCCCCTTTTCCCTTTCCCTGAGGGAAAGATTCCTCACCACTTCGGCTACCTGAAATATATTTCCGCTTTTTATCTTTTCAAGGTTAACCCTGTACCGGTGATTCCAGTTTGCTGGCATTTTACTTTTTGAGCCCTTCAATACTTTAAAAACCTCATCTATTTCCTCATCACTTACCACCTGTCTTATACCGACTTCTTCCACATTATTGATAGGAACCATTATCTTCATATTATTAGTGGGAATCCTCATTATATAATACTTATGTTTTTCCCCCAGTATCTCCTTTTCTTCTATGGCTTCGATTACTCCCGCTCCATGCATCGGATATACTACCTTGTCTCCTATATTGAACATTTTATTGCCCTCCCGGGACAGCTGGAATACTCTTTTCTAATTAATAACATAAAAAATATTATATGTCAAGTAAAAATTTTATTATACTATATATGCCTATAGCTGTCAATCTATTTTTTGCTGTTTAGTGCTGCTGATAAAGGCTTATTTTTAATAATTTTCTTATACTTTTATTTGACAAACAAAGTTGGCGAGGGCTATAATTAAACTTGTCAGAGATTTTCTCAGGGGGGAGTTCGATGAAAGACAATACGTGCAACGAATTTCAAGCTACAGTCTCCCAGTGTCTGGTTAGACACAAAAGCATCATCGACATAATCACCAAAATACAGGAAACCGCCGGACGTGTTAACAGAGCCGTCGCAAAATCGGTCACCAGTTGCGGATGTTTAGAAGTAAACGCTAAAAAACAACAGTTCCCCGCCAATATTTCTCTTCACGAACTAACACAGTTTATGGAAACTCATTTAAAGGGTGATTTATGCGAAAATTGCCAGGAAGTCCTTGAGCAGGAAATAGGGAATCATCTGTTTTACTTAGCTGCTCTTTGTAATATTCTGGGTTTAAGTTTAAATGACATTATTTCTAAGGAGAACGAAAAACTTTCAACCCTTGGGATTTACAATTTATCTTAATTTTTTTCCGGGAAAAAACCCGGATTTTGTTTTTAAAAGGCCTCCTGTTCCGCTTCGATAAGATTCGATACTCCGGTAACCTTATCTAAAAGCTTTGCGTCTAAGTCCCTTAAGTTAGCTTTGGGGAGTATTACCCTGGAAAAACCTAATTTCAAGGCTTCGTAAACCCTCTTTTCCGGATAGCTCACACTTCTTACTTCCCCCGAAAGCCCAACCTCCCCCATTACCACAAGTCCCTCTAACAGAGGTTTATTTTTAAAGCTCGAAAAAACCGCCAGTATCACCGCTAAATCTGCAGCAGGTTCGGTAACCTTAATACCCCCGGCTATATTTATAAAAACATCCTCTCTATTTAAAAATAATCCCATGTTCTTTTCCAGAACCGCTATTAAAAGGGAGGCTCTATTATAGTCTATTCCGTAAGTCTGTCTTTTGGGAATGTTAAATCCGGAAGAGCAGGTGAGAGCCTGTACCTCAATTAGAAGGGGCCTGGTCCCTTCTATGGTGCATGTAACCACAGACCCCGGAGAATTCTTCGTTCTCCCGGAAAGCAAAAAATTAGAAGGGCTTTCCACCTCTACCAGTCCTTTTTCTCTCATTTCGAAAATTCCTATCTCGTTCGTTGAGCCAAACCGGTTTTTTACGGACCTGAGAATTCTGTAAGATTGATACCTTTCTCCTTCAAAGTAGAGCACCGTATCCACCATATGTTCCAGGGTTTTAGGGCCCGCCAAATTCCCTTCCTTGGTCACATGCCCCACAAGAAAAACGGCTATTCCTTTTTCTTTGCTTATCCTTAATGATCTTAAGGTAACTTCTCTCACCTGATTTATACTGCCGGGTGCCGACTCCAACCCGGGTATATAAACAGTCTGTACAGAGTCCAGTATTACAAAGTTAGGATTAATCTCATTTATGCAGTTTTCGATAGCATCCATATCGTTTTCGCATACCAGGTAAAAATTCCGGGATTTTATATCCAGCCTGTCCGCCCTCATTTTTATTTGTCTTGCCGATTCTTCTCCGCTAATATACAGCACGCGGTAATTTTCTCCCAGATTACCGCCCAGCTGAAGCATGAGAGTGGATTTACCTATACCCGGATCCCCTCCAATTAATATCAGGCTCCCAGGGACTATTCCGCCACCCAGTACCCTGTCCAGTTCCTTTATTCCTGAAGTTACCCTTTCTTTTTCTATGGTTTCTATTTCATTTAAAAGAACCGGCTGCGATAAAACGCTTTTTTTAAAGGCTTCGGGGTAATTATCTTTTTTTATATTGACTTCTTCAAAGGTATTCCAGCTGCCGCAGTCAGGACAGCGTCCCAACCACTTTGCAGATTCAAAACCGCATTCCCGGCATACGAATTTTTTCTTATTGGCCATAATCTCCTCCTGACTATGTAAAAAAGGCAAGGATTTTGCCTTGCCTTTATGGTAATTCATTTTCTATTTACTTGCAATACTTAATTCTTTTTTTTCAAAGGTGAGTTTGCCCTCTTTTTCATCTATCAATACGGTATTGCCTTTGGCAATGGTGCCTTTTAACAACTCTTCGGATAAATTGTCTTCAATTTCTCTTTGAATAACTCTTCTTAAAGGCCTTGCACCGTACATCGGGTCATATCCTTTTTTGGCAAGCCATTCCTTTGCTTTATCGGTAACTTCGATTGCTATGTCAAATTCCTTCAACCTTTCATTTACCTGCTGGAGCATAAGGGTGACTATTTCCTTAATATGGGTTTCATTCAGGGCATGGAAAACTATTATTTCATCAACCCTGTTCAAAAATTCGGGCCGGAAGGTCCTTCTCAACTCTTCCAGGACTTTATCCTTCATATCATTGTAATTCTTTTCTTCCTCTTCCCGGGGCATGAAACCGAAGGTCCTGGATTTTTGTATCAGGTTAGCTCCTACGTTGGAAGTCATGATTATTATGGTGTTCCTGAAATCCACCGTTCTGCCCTGGGCATCCGTCAGCCTTCCATCTTCCAGAATCTGAAGCAGAATGTTGAACACATCCGGATGAGCTTTTTCGATTTCATCGAAGAGCACTACCGAATAGGGTCTTCTGCGGACCTTTTCGGTAAGCTCTCCGCCCTCTTCGTAGCCTACATATCCGGGTGGAGCGCCTATCATCCTGGATACGGCAAATTTCTCCATATACTCCGACATATCCAGCCTTATCATGGCATTTTCGTCACCAAACATTGCTTCCGCCAATGCCCTGGCCAGTTCCGTCTTACCCACACCCGTTGGTCCGAGGAATATAAAGGATCCTATCGGCCGTTTTGGGTCTTTTAATCCGGCTCTTGCCCTTCTAATTGCCCTTGCCACGGCTTTTACCGCTTCATCCTGCCCGATTACCCTTTTATGAAGGATGTCTTCCATCTTTAAGAGCCTCTCGGATTCTTCTTCCGTTAATCTTTCCACCGGAATACCGGTCCAGCTGGAAACAATTTTTGCAATATCCGCCTCGGTTACTGTGGAATTGTCGAGCTTATTTTCGCTCTGCCATTTGGATTTTAAACTGTCAAGTTTTGCTTTTAAATCCTGCTCCTTATCCCTTAGTTTCGCAGCCTTTTCAAATTCCTGAGCCCTTATTGCCGCATCTTTCTCCTTCCTCAAAGCCTCCAGTTCGTCCTCCAGCTCTTTCAGTTCGGGAGGCGCCGTGAGGCACTGGAGCCTTACCCTGGAAGCAGCTTCATCTATAAGGTCTATTGCCTTATCCGGAAGGAATCTGTCGGTAATGTACCGGGAAGAGAGCTTCGCTGCTGCAGCGATAGCTTCATCGGAAATCTTCACCCTGTGGTGAGCTTCGTATTTATCCCTCAATCCCTCTAATATTTTAATGGTGTCTTCCACCGTAGGCTCATCCACCATTATGGGCTGGAAGCGCCTTTCCAGTGCCGGGTCTTTTTCCACGTGTTTTCTGTATTCGTCTAAGGTGGTGGCCCCTATTGTCTGCAGTTCTCCTCTGGCTAAGGAAGGCTTAAGGATATTGGAGGCATCTATAGCCCCTTCTGCTGCTCCCGCACCAATAAGGGTATGCATTTCATCGATAAAAAGTATTACATTCCCGGCCTGTTTAACTTCCGTCAGGACCTTTTTTAACCTCTCTTCAAATTCTCCCCTGAATTTTGTGCCTGCCACCAGTAAAGCTAAGTCTAAACTAACTATTCTCTTGTCCTTTAATATTTCGGGAACGTCTCCCTCCACGATTCTCTGTGCAAGCCCTTCCACAATGGCGGTTTTACCTACACCCGGCTCTCCTATGAGGCAGGGATTATTTTTGGTTCTTCTGGTCAAAACCTGAATTACCCTTTCGATCTCCTTCTGCCTCCCGATAACCGGATCCAATTTCCCTTCAGCGGCAAGTTCCGTCAGGTCCCTGCCGAACTGGTTCAGCGTAGGTGTGTTATTGTACCTTCTGAAGGCCGCCTGGCCCTTAACATCCGTTCCCAGCAGGGAAAGGACTTCATTTCGAGCTCTGTCTAAGCTAACCCCCAAATTGTTTAAAACCTGAGCCGCAACTCCTTCCCCTTCCCGGATTAGCCCGAGTAGTATGTGCTCGGTGCCAACGTAATTATGTTTTAGCCTTCTGGATTCATCCATGGCAAGTTCCAGAACCCTTTTAGCCCTTGGCGTATATCCTATGGGGCCCTGTATTACAAATGGCCCTACACCTATTAAATTCTCCACCTGTTCCCTTACCTTCTGTAAGTCCACTCCCAGATTGGTAAGAGCTCTTGCAGCTACTCCTTCCCCTTCACGGATTAGACCTAAGAGCAGGTGCTCGGTCCCTACCACATTGTGGTTTAACCTCCTTGCTTCCTCCTGAGCGTAAGTGATTACCTTTTGAGCCCTTTCGGTAAATTTCCCGTTCATCGAATTATCCCTCCTTTATTAATTTCCCTCTAATAAAATTAGCTCTTATTATATCTCTCTCGACAGGTTGTAAACTTTTGCCGTTTAATTTTTGAATGTACGCAGGTCCTGAAATCATGAAGAGTTTATTTACTTCTTCAGGTTTTAAATTTTTAATTATGCCCAGGTCTATCCCCAGCCTCACATTGGAGAGGTGTGCCATTGCTTCCTCCGAGGATAAAAGCCTGGCATTGGTAAGTATTCCGTAGGACCTTAATATTCTATCTTCTAACCTTATTCTATCCTCATTTTTTAAATTTCTCCTGGCCTGCCTTTCACTGGAAATAATCTGTTTTACCACGCTGTTTAAGCCTTCTATAATATCCTCTTCGGTTTTGCCCAGGGTAATCTGATTGGATATTTGATACAGATTACCTTTGGCCTCGGTGCCCTCGCCGTATATTCCTCTTACCACCAGCCCTAACTGAGCCATAGCGGAAAACATCCTGTCGGTCTGTTTTAAAAGGGTAAGCACCGGAAGGTGCAGCATTACCGAAGCCCTTATTCCTGTACCCACATTTGTGGGGCAAGCTGTAAGGTAGCCGAGTTTTTCATCAAAAGCAAATTCCAAACTTTCTTCCAAAACGTCGTCTATTTTTCCCGCCAGTTCATAGGCATCTTCCGCAGATAGCCCGGGAAAAATCACCTGAATTCTTATGTGATCCTCTTCGTTTATCATAATGCTGAAGGTTTTATCACCGCTTACAATCACGGCTCCCTTTTCAGAAGATGCCAGATCAGGGCTTATAAGGTGCATTTCCACAAAGAGCTGTCTATCATTGGGAGTAAGTTCCTTCATGAGATATATTTTTGACTCCTTGGACAAAATTTCATTGGCTTTGAAAGCATTGTACACAAGCTCGATTATCTCGGTATCTTTTTTATCAGAAAGCAGATGAGGAAAAGGAACATCCTTTAAATTACGGGCAAGCCTCACCCTGCTGGAAATTACAATATCCGATTCTGGCCCCAGGTTGTTCAGCCAGGAGATCTTTGAAGTATCAAGAATTTCTTCCAAAGACAATTGCCCCGCCCCCTATCAGTTGCTTGCAAGTTTTTGCTCTAATTCTCTAATTTTATCTCTCAAAACCGCAGCTCTTTCATATTCTTCCGCATTTACCGCTTCCTGCAGTTCCCTCTTCAACTTCTCTATCTCGCTTTTTAGCCTTATTTTCCCTCCGCTCCTTTTGGGCACCTTCCCCGCATGATAGGTTTTACCGTGGAGCCTCCTCAGCATCGGATCCAACTGTCCTCTGAATGCGGTGTAACAATTGCTGCAACCGAATCTTCCGATCTGGGTGAACCTCGGAAAGGTCAAACCGCATCTATCGCACTTTGGAGGTTCATTGCTCCTTTTAATCTCTTTTGAAACAGGCTCAAAAAAGCTGGATAGAAACTTTTGCACGGAAAAGGGTTCCACTTCAAAATCGAAATTCAAAGAACCAAAATCTCCCATGAGGCTAAAATTCTTCTTTTTTGCACATTCTTCACAGAGGTGCATTTCTGTTTTCTCACCATTTACTATTTTTGCGATGTGCACCGTAGCAGGGTTTACCTTGCACTCCTGACACATCATTTTAATTACCCCCTTTTTTCTATTTGTTCATTCAAAAGGGCAGTCAGCATAGCCTTGAAAATTCTCGCTCGAATCCTATCTCTTTCCGGAAGAGGTATTCCAAGGGTCCTTTTGTTTAAAGCTGCCTTCATTATTTCTGCTTCCCTTTTATTAATTATTCCCTCCCGGTCTAAAATATTAATCAAGTCAAAGGCTTTAGTACTGGAAATGCTATCCCCTATACAATCTATCACTTCTTTTATAAACTCATCATCACTTATTCTTACCTTTTTTATCCTTATATATCCTCCGCCGCCCCTGCGGCTTTCCACAATATAGCCTCTCTCGAGGGTAAAACGGGTAGCAAGCACGTAATTAATCTGCGAGGGTGCGCATTGAAATCTGCTGGCCAGGTCGTTTCTTTGAATTTCCAAAATGTTTCCCGCTTCTTCTATCAGGTTTTTTAAAAAATTTTCAATTACATCCGCAAGATTAGGCATTCCCGCAATCACCTCATTTTTGACTTTGACTTTCTTTGACTTTCAATTATATTATAAAATACAGGTTTTAGTTTTTCAAGATATATTTGGAAAATTTTTTATTAAAAATTTAGGGAGGGTAATCCCTCCCTTACTTTTTGTCCTTTTTATTCTTTTCTTTTTCCTTTTGTTCATCCAATTCTTTTGAAATTTCCACAAGATTATTAGCTCTTCTCAACTGCTGTTCAGGAGAAATCCAGCCCATCAAACTCGACATTATTTCTCCGTACATCGTGTCATCTGCCAGTTCATCCTCTAATTCGTCGTCAATTTTCTTTTTAAATTTGGCATCCTCGGGTTTTTCTATATGCCCGAGCCTTCTTTCCCTATCTTTATCCGTCATTTTTGCCCCTCCCTGAAAAAAATTCTATTTTAATTTTCCCTGAATTTTAACATATAATTCGGTGAGGGGCGCATTAAAATATATATTACTCTTCTTCTTCCTCTTTGTGCGCTTTTGGAGATTCGGCAATTATCTTTTCCGCTATGGGTGCGGGAACTTCTTCGTAATGGCTGAATACCGCTTTAAAAGATCCTCTGCCCTGGGTCATGGACCTTAAATCCGTAGCATACCTGAACATTTCCGCCATGGGCACCTGAGCCTTTATGTGCTGCATACCATCGGAAAGTTCCATCCCAAGAATTCTTCCTCTTCTCTTATTTAGATCTCCTATAATGTCGCCCATGTAGTATTCAGGTACCACAACTTCCACATCCAGGATTGGCTCTAATAATACGGGTTTTGCCTGGGTCATTCCCTTTTTGAAGGCCATTGAAGTTGCAATTTTAAACGCCAATTCCGAAGAATCTACAGGATGGAAGGAACCATCGTAAAGCACCGCCTTAAAGCCCACCACGGGATATCCTGCAAGAACTCCTTCCTTCATTGATTCGCGTATGCCTTTTTCTACCGCAGGAATGTACTGTTTGGGAACGGCTCCACCGAAAATCTTTTCTTCAAATTCAAATCCATCTTCCGAATCAATAGGTGAAAATTCAATCCATACATGGCCATATTGACCGCGACCACCCGATTGCTTCTTGTACTTGCCTTCCACCTTGACCGTACTGCGAATGGTCTCCCTGTAGGGAACCTTCGGCAAGCTGAGGAGCATATCGGTGCCAAATTTATGGTGGAGCTTACCGGCGAGAACCTCCAAATGAATTTCTCCCATGCCTGAAACCAGAAGCTGATTGGTTTCCGTATTCTTGCTTACCTTAAAGGTCATGTCTTCTTCCGTTAACCTCTGTAGACCTGCCGAAATCTTTTCTTCATCACCCTTTGATTTCGGAACAGCCGCAAAGGAAATTACCGGCTCGGGGAAAGCGATTTGTCTTAAAACTATCGGATGCTCTTTTTCGCACAGGGTATCATTTGTGGAGGTGAACTGAAGTTTTGCCACCGCCACAATATCTCCGGCTTCGGCAGCTTGAACCGGCTCCTGCTTTTTACCCCTCATGGTATAGATATGCCCTATTTTTTCTATATCTCCTTTAACCGAATTGAATACAACGGAATCGGGTTTTAAAACCCCGGAGCAAACCTTAAAAAGATTTAACCTTCCTACAAAGGGGTCGGCCATCGTCTTGAATACAATGCAGGACAATGGTTCATCCTTTTTAAAGGTTCTCTTTTCTTCAGCTTTCGTATTGGGATTATACCCGACCTCTGCAGGTCTCTCCGCTGGAGACGGAACGAACTCGCAAATTGCATCCATTAAAAGGGTGACGCCCTTCCCGGTGGTTGAAGAGCCGCAAAGCACGGGATAAATTAATCCCTGTTTTACCCCAATTTTTAAACCTTTTGATATCTCTTCCTGGCTCAATTCCTGACCATCCAAATATTTTTCCAGAAGCTCGTCATCGGTTTCCGCCACCGATTCCATTATCATTAAACGGTAGTTTTCAATCTCATCCTGGTATTCGGAAGGAACGGGAATCTCCTTTAAGGCCTTGCCGTCAAAGGAATAAGCTTTATTTTTCACGATATCGATAATCCCCTTGAAATTTGCTTCCTGTCCGATGGGGATAAAAAGGGGAATTACCTTGCTTCCAAATAATTCTCTCATTCTCTCTAGAACTTTCTGGAAATTGGCATTTTCCCTGTCTATTTTATTTACGAAGAAAATCCGCGGCAGTTTTTCCTCATCCGCGTATTTAAAAACTATTTCCGTGCCAACTTCTACTCCTGCAGCTGCGCATACTACTATAACAGCACCGTCGGACACCCTCAGTGCGCTTTTTACTTCGCCAACAAAATCAAAGTACCCGGGAGTGTCCAGTAGGTTTATTTTAAAATCCTTCCATTCCACCGGTGCAATGGAAAGGGAAATAGAAATTTTCCTTTTTATCTCCTCGGGGTCGTAATCGCTCACCGTGTTGCCTTCTTCGACCTTACCCATTCTGTCAATCGCCCCGGAAAGAAAAAGCATTGCCTCGGTTAAAGTGGTTTTCCCTGCTCCGCTGTGAGCTATGAGGCTAATATTTCTTATCTTGTCAGTGGGATAAGTTTTCAAGTCGAATCTCCTCCCTTATTTTGACTTGTTAAAAAAATAGTTTTTTATTTTATTTTGAGATAATACTTTATTTATTCTACTCCCGTTTAAATTTTTCCTGCAAAAATTATTTCCAAATTAAAAACTTAGACAATTTTTTTAACTATAAAGTAATATAAAAACCGGAAATTTCCGCTTTGGGAAAATTTCCGGTTTCTCCCCTAAAACTGCGTATAATTGGGTGCCTCTTTTGTTATATACACATCATGCGGATGGCTTTCTTTTAATCCTGCGGAGGTAATTCTAATGAATTTTGCCTTTTTGAGCTCTTCTATATTTCTTGCTCCGCAGTACCCCATCCCTGCTCTTAATCCTCCAACCAGTTGATATACGATTTCCGATAGCGGTCCCCTGTAAGGTACCCTTCCTTCTACCCCCTCGGGCACGAACTTTTTGCTGTCCTCCTGGAAGTACCTGTCCTTGCTTCCTTCTTCCATAGCCCCTATGGATCCCATTCCTCTGTAAACCTTAAAACTTCTGCCCTTGTAAATTTCTATTTCTCCCGGGCTTTCCTCCGTCCCAGCAAAAAGACCACCGATCATAACAGAATCGGCCCCCGCTGCAATTGCCTTGACTATATCCCCGGAATATTTTATACCTCCATCCGCAATAATTGGCACCCCAAATTTTGCCGCTTCCTCTGCACAATCGTAAATTGCGGTTATTTGCGGCACCCCGATACCCGCTACAACGCGGGTGGTGCAAATGGAGCCGGGGCCCATTCCCACTTTAACCGCATCGGCACCTGCCTTTATCAGTTCCCGGGTAGCCTCGCTAGTCGCGACATTTCCAGCAATTACTTGTAGTTCGGGGAAAGTTTCCTTTATCTTAAAAACGGCATTCAATACATTTACCGAATGTCCGTGAGCCGTATCCACCACTACCACGTCCACCTTAGCCTCAAATAATGCTTTAACCCTGTCCATCATGTCCTTTCCAACGCCAACGGCTGCACCTACAAGAAGCCTTCCCTTTTGGTCCTTTGCCGCATTGGGATATTTTATTGCTTTTTCAATGTCTTTTATAGTGATTAAACCCTTGAGATTGTAATTTTCATCCACCAGCGGTAGTTTTTCAATTTTATGTTTTTTCAGTATCTCCTTCGCTTCTTCCAAGGTGGTGCCAACAGGTGCGGTTACCAAATTGTCTTTCGTCATTACTTCGCTTATTTTCTTTGTAAGGTCATCTTCAAATCTTATGTCCCTGTTAGTAATTATCCCCACGAGCTTACCCTTTTCGGTGATCGGTACCCCCGAGATCCTGTAATGAGCCATTAAGTCCATGGCATCTTTAATGGTGTGTTCGGGTGAGAGATAAAAGGGATCCACAATTACTCCGTGTTCGGATCGTTTTACCTTATCCACTTCCTGAGCCTGTTTCTCTATGGGCATGTTCTTGTGTATAATCCCTATACCGCCTTCTCTTGCAAGGGCTATGGCAAGCCTTGCCTCGGTAACGGTATCCATGGCAGCACTTACAATAGGGATGTTAATCCTTATTTTATTTGTAAGCCTTGTGGTTACATCCACATCTTTGGGTATAACTTCCGACTTGGCAGGTATCACAAGCACATCGTCAAAGCTCAGCCCTTCTTTCTCGAACTTATCCAAAACCTTCGCCCCCAGTTTTTTACTAAAAATTATTATTACAAAGTTTATCAAACTTTGACAGGCCTGTCAATCTTATATCACAAGCATATTCATGGGCTTTTTACCTTTTACAGCGGCAAAGTATTTCTTTTTGGGGACAATAATATTGTCAATTTATTCTATATATGATAATATTTTGTTAGAATCTAATTAAGATATTTAGCGGTTATAAAATAAAGGGGAGTAGTTCGGGCTGCTTGCCTTCGAAGGCTCAACATACTGGCTCTTGCCTGGGCCTTCGCCTGAATTTCGGGGAACGAGACCTTTATTTCGGTTTATGCCGAAATAAAGGTCTTTTTTATATGTTAATTTTTCCAAAAAATTAACAAATCTATTTTTCAAATTTAGAAATAATATAATCGGGAGGTTTTAAAAATGGATTTTAGACTTTTTTTAATGGCTTTTGGCATGCTATTTTTAGCAGAGCTGGGCGACAAAACCCAGCTTACGGTATTTACCTTGGTTACCCAGTACAACAAACCCCTGCCTATTTTTCTGGGAGCATCTTTGGCCCTTGTTCTGGTTACCCTTATAGGAGCTTTATTTGGCAATGTGGTGACTAAATACATTCCAACACATTACCTGAAATTAATTGCCGGTATCCTATTTGTGGGAATCGGAATATTTGTACTTATAGAATCCGCTCCTGAAGTTTTAAAACAATTAGGAAAGCAATAAAAAAGCCCGGCTTTCGCCGTGGCTTTTTTAATTATCCGCATTTTGAGAAACCGCAGGCTCTGCAGACTACACACCCTCCTTCGGTTTCCAGCACACTTCCGCATTCGGGACATTTATTTCCCTTAGAAGCGGTTCCTTCTTCTTCAATTTCATATAGCTTTTTATAGTATTCTACCCCATTACCGTTATTTTTCTTTTCCTCTTTTAAACCTTCTGCTTTTAAAATATTCCTTTCTAAGGCTCGAGCTATGGCATCGGGACATGACAGAACCTTTATGTCCTTATTGCTTGCCATCTGCCTTATGGTAGAAAGGCATCTTATACCTTTTAATTGCTCTATAATAGCATTAACATCGATCCCTGAGCGAAGTGCCAGTGAAATGAGCCTGCTGGTGGCTTCTGACTGAGACGGACATCCTCCGGCTCGTCCCAGATTTGTAAATACTTCGCATATGCCTTTATCATCGGAATTAACGGTAATATATAGATTCCCGCATCCTATTTTTACCTTTTCGGTGCTCCCGTAGGTTATGGAAGGTCTCGGGCGAGGAGTTATGTGTTTTTCTTCCGAAAATGCTCTTACAGCCTCTTTACCTTCCTCATCCCCTTTAGTGCCTTTATTTAAGACCTGTTCCTCTCGGCTTTTATCCCTGTAAACCGTCACACCTTTGCAGCCCAATTCATAGGCAAGAAGATAAACCTTTCTTACATCCTCCTTGGTGGCCTCCTGAGGGAAATTTACGGTTTTAGATACCGCATTGTCCGTATATTTCTGAAAAGCTGCCTGTAATCTGACATGCCACTCGGGAGATACATCATGGGCGGTTACGAACACTTTTTTAACGTCTTCGGGAATTCCTTCAATATCTTTTAAAGATCCTTTTTTTAATACTTCTTCCATTAATTCGTCGCTGTAAAGCCCCAATTCCCTCATCTTTTCTTCAAAAAGCGGGTAGATTTCGATCAACCGCTGTCTATCAAGAACATTTCTCTCAAAAGCCAATGCGAAAACGGGTTCGATGCCGCTGGAGCATCCGGCTATTATGCTTATGGTACCCGTCGGAGCAATTGTTGTAACCGTGGCATTTCTTACAGGAGGGCTTCCCATCTTATCGTAAACACAGCCGGCAAAGTTTGGAAAAGCTCCTCGAGCTTTTGCCAGTTCTTCCGATGCCTTACGAGCCTCGCTTTGTATAAATCCCATCACTTCCTCTGCAAGTTTTACAGCTTCTTCGGAATCATAGGGAATTCCAAGCTTTATGAGCATATCGGCAAATCCCATTACCCCAAGCCCTATTTTGCGGTTAGCCTTTGTCATTTGCTCAATTTCGGGCAGCGGGTATTTATTCACATCAATTACATCGTCCAAAAAGCGCACCGCCGTATGAACGGTGTCTCTTAATTGATCGTAATCAATTTTATAGACATTATTTTCAGTTTTTACAAACTTTGAAAGGTTTATAGAACCCAAGTTGCAACTCTCTAATGGTAGGAGAGGTTGTTCCCCACACGGGTTAGTGCTTTCTATACTGCCCACGTGGGGAGTGGGATTTTTTTCATTAATGCGATCTATAAAAACTATTCCCGGTTCCCCATTTAGCCAGGCCATCTCCACTATCAGGTCAAATACTTCCCTTGCCTTTAATTTACCTGCTACCCTTCCTGTATGGGGTTCTACAAGCTCGTAATAGTCGTCATTTTTCAAAGCTTCCATAAACTTGTCCGTAATCGCTACACTTATATTAAAATTCGTAAATTCCTTACTGTCCCTTTTGCATTGAATAAATTCTAAAATATCCGGGTGATCTACCCTCAAAATGCCCATGTTGGCCCCTCTTCGGGTGCCGCCCTGCTTTACAGCTTCAGTAGCGGCATTAAACACCCTCATAAAAGATACGGGACCCGAAGCAACACCACCGGTAGACTTTACCGTAGAGCCTTTAGGTCTCAGCCTTGAAAAACTGAAACCCGTTCCTCCGCCGGATTTATGTATTAGTGCGGCATTCTTAATGGTTTCAAAAATCCCTTCCATAGAATCTTCCACGGGCAGTACAAAACAGGCTGACAGCTGCCCCAGCTCTCTTCCAGCATTCATAAGAGTAGGTGAATTGGGCAAAAACTTTAAGTCGGCCATCAGATCATAAAATTTTTGCTCCCAGTAGGATGGATCCTCTCCATAAAATTCTTCGGCCTTTGCCACTGCTTTTGAAACCCTCTCCAGCATTTCCTCCGGGGTTTCTATTATTTTCCCTTGTGAATCCTTAGCAAGATACCTTTTTTCAAGCACCTTCTTTGCATTTTCCGTTAAATTTATCTTTTTTTTCATCAATGACACCTCTTTTACCGGTCAAAATAAAGCAAAAAAGCGGTTTTTTTACCGCTTCCGATAATATAAATAAAAAAGAAGGTCTAATATTTTATACCTCAATATTTATTCCTTGCTTTTGCAGCATCTTTTTGTAGTTTTTTTCCCCTCAGCGGCATCCTCCGCAGCCTTTACTTCCACCTTTGTAAAGCTATCCTTTGCCTTGCATTCCGGGCATTCCTTCGGTTTGCACCGGGTTTCTTTTTCAAACCCGCACATGGAGCATTTGAATAGTGCCATAATAATTACCTCCCTGAATCCTTGTCTAATATTTAGTGTATTATTCATTTATTAAGATGTCAATTATTTTTCTCTTGACACATCATGACATATATGTATATAATAATTACAGAAAACTTGTATACAATTGTTAAGGGGGAATTTTTATGGATATTACCCTTTTCAGCGAAGAACTCTTTCTTCTGCTTCAGGAATTTTTTAATGACTTTACTTACGGTGCAGCCTACATGGAGCATTAATCATTTAATCAAATAACTTTTTATTTTACTTATATTATCTTTTGCAATTTTCTCTCCTATTTTTACTAACTCGGGAATACGGTAATAATCGGTATACCCTATTTTGGAAATATCCGGAGAAATATAGAAAGCAGGGTAATTTTGCTCTTTCATTTTTATTAGTTCATCGGACATAATATCTATGCATGAAAATATAATTTCCGTCAAAGTTTCCGCCCTGTTTTTGCCTTTTTTTACCGAAAGGTCTACCGCAATAACCTTTTGTGCTCCCATATCAAAAAGAATGTCTACAGGAACGTTGTTTATAATTCCTCCATCCACAAGTTTTCTTCCATCAATCCTCTTCGGAACAAAAATTGCCGGCAGCGAGATGCTCGCCCTTATCGCTTCGGATATTTTTTTATCAAAAAGATATTGCCTCCCCTTTTTATCTTTGTTTTTTACACTTTCTTTTGAGCAAAATACCACCTCTTCCCCGGTTTCCACATCGGTGCTTATGATAAAAAGGGGGGTTTTTAATTCTTTAAATCCTTTTCCTTGAAAAAGCTCATCAAAATACTTTTCAATTCTTTCTCCTTTAAAGAGTCCTTCAGCCCCTTTAGAAAGAACCGTAGGTCTTTTGGTGCATAAAAAGTAAATGAATACCCCGATGTAGGCCATCCAAAAAGCCGGATCGAGCATTCTCCAGGGTTTTACGCTCATAAGCCTGTTCACAAAATCATCAAAATTTATTCCAAAAGCCGCCAATGCACCGGCAATGCTTCCAGCACTCGTCCCCGCTATCATATCGGGATAAATTTCGTTTTCGAATAATCCTTTTAATATCCCTAAATGTACCGCTCCTCTTATTCCTCCTCCGCTTAGGGCTATACCCAATTTATTTTTTATCATTCTCTTAGACCCCCTTTCTGTCATCCTTTTTAAAAATATATTCCCGAGAAATTAATTTTATCCTTATTTTACGCATACATAAAAAGGCAGGCTTTATAAGCCTGCCTTTTTATTTTCAATTCAATATCTTAACTAATTATTATTTGTTGATTCCATCTCTTAAAGCTTTTCCTGCTTTGAAGACGGGAATATTGGCAGCCGGAATGTCAATTTCCTCTCCGGTCTGCGGGTTGCGACCTTTTCTCGCACTTCTTTCCCTCACTTCAAAAGTGCCAAAACCTACGAGTTGAACCTTGTCCTTTTTAGAAAGAGCTTCCATCACCGAATCAATGAAGGCATTCAATGCTTTTTCAGCATCCTTCTTAGTAAGTCCGCTTTTTTCTGCCATTGCCGATACGAGATCTGCTTTATTCACTCTCATTCCCTCCCTGAAAATTTCTATTTTGTTCTAATTTCTTATTCTCCACAAAAAGCCAAATTCCTTCAATTTTAGAGGTAATTTAAAACTTTTTTTCTTTATTTTTCCCCTGTTCCCATAAGATATCCATTTCTTCTAAGGTCATTTTCGAAAGGTCTTTGTTTTGTCTTTTTGCTTCTTCTTCCACGTATTTGAATCTTTTTACGAATTTTTTCGTAGCATCTCTCAATGCCAGTTCGGGATCTACCCTTAGAAAACGAGCTACATTTACCACCGCAAAGAGCAAATCACCTATTTCTTCCTTTATTTTCTCTCTTTTTTCACTTTTATATACTTCCTGGATTTCCTGCAGTTCTTCATAAACCTTATTCAAGGCACCATCAACGCTATCCCAATCAAAACCTACCCTGGCAGCTTTTTCCTGTACTTTAAAAGCCTTCATAAGAGCCGGCAGTTGTTCCGGAAGCCTGTCCATGGATTCGGCATAGGAAGAGAAATCCTTCTCTTCCTTTTTTATATCCTCCCAATTTTTCAGCACTTCTTCGGCAGTATCGGCTTTTACCTCTCCAAAAATATGAGGATGGCGCCTTATCATTTTATCGCAAACTTTTTCTATCACATCATTTATGCTAAATCTACCCTCTTCCTCCGCAATTCTGCTATGAAATACTATCTGCAAAAGCAAATCCCCCAGCTCTTCTTTTAAAATTTCCGGGTTTTCAGCATCAATCGCATCTATTACTTCATAGGCTTCTTCTATTAAAAAGGGTTTCAAAGATTCATGGGTTTGAGCTTTATCCCAGGGGCAGCCACCCTCTCCCCTCAGCTTTGCCATAATATCCACCAATTTTTCAAAACCTTCCTTTGCCAATATAAATCATCTCCTCAAAAGGCTTATCTTTTTTATTATCTTACTTAATCTTTTCCCGAAAGGCATCATAGTAAGTTCTGATTCTTCTATGCCGCCCAATATTAATAGGCAAAACAGGTAAACAAGAACACCTATCATTATACTTAAAAGGGTGCTCAAATTATGCCCGGGGCCTTTCAAAACGAGAAAATTAAAGCTGTAGACCACAAATGCTCCCATAAATAAGGCGGAAATTCCGGGTTTTAGAATCATCTTTACAAAATCTACGCGCATTCCCGAATACCTTGAAGCTGCAGCTAAATTTAATAAAGATGCTACGGCATACCCGAGAACGGTGCCCAGGGCAGCGCCTCTTATATTTATTGAAGGAATTGCGGTTAAAACATAGTTTGTGATAATCTTGGTTACAGCACCGAGAAGAAGATTATATACCGGGACTGCGGCCCTGCCTACACCCTGCAGTATGCCGGTAGTGGTCTGCTGAAGGGAGAGAAATATTATCCCCCAGGCAAGAATAGAAAGGGGAATTCCCGCTTCGGCGTTTTTATAAAGAAGCACCGATACGGGGGTGGCCAGGGCAAAAAGTCCAACGGCAGCAGGAATTGCAAAGATCAATGCTATCCGAATCCCTAACCGAGCTCTTTCTGAAGCCAACTTATAATTGTTTGTAGCGACTGCTTCGGATATAGCAGGCACAAGGCTTGCCGATAAGGATATAGTAACGATCGCCGGTAGATTAATGAGCGGTGCCGCCATTCCCGTTAGCTGCCCGTAAAGTTCGGTAGCTCTTGTCACGGAAAAACCGGCTACCTGCAGTCTCATCGGAACAATAGCAGCGTCGGCTAAATTCATTACGGGAATTATTAATCCCCCCAGGGTAATGGGGACAGCAAAAATCATAAGGTCTTTAAAAATTTTGATAGGGCTGTCAAGCCTTTTCTCCAGATCTTCCATCATTTTTATTTTTATTTCATTTTGTTTTCTATAATACACCGCCACGAGAACCAGTAAACCCAGAACCGCACCTACTACCGGACCAAAAGCTGCACCGGCTGCCGCGTATTCCACACCTTTTGGCAAAAGCAAAGATGCAAGAAAAAATACCGTTGCTACCCTTCCAATTTGCTCCACTACCTGAGAAATAGCCGAAGGGGTCATATCCTGAAGCCCCTGGAAGAATCCCCTGAAACTTGACATAATTGATACAAAGAATATGGCGGGGGCAATACTTACCAGCGAATAATAGGCTTTTGGATTCCCCAGCACTCTTGCGGACAAATAAGGCGCATAGATGATTAACGCTGCGGTAGACAAAAACCCTATTATACCCAGAAAAGCAAGGGATACCCTGAAAATCCTGAAAGCATTTTTGTACTTTTTTAACGCTATATTGGAAGAGACCAGTTTGGAAATCGCGGTGGGTAAACCCGCTGTAGACAGGGAAAGAAGGGTTACATAAATAGGGTAGGCCATCTGATAAAGCCCCATGCCTTCATCCTTTATCATCATTGCCAAGGGTATACGGTAAACCGCACCCAGTATTTTTACTATAAATCCCGCCACTGTCAGAATAAAGGCTCCTTTTAAAAATGATGTCTTTTTTTCCATTAAAGCTTTGCCCCTTTTTTTTAAAATCAATTTTAAAGACGAATATATAATACCACTTATTTCTTATTCCCTCAAGTTTGTTATAGATGTCATTCAAAAAAGTAATATATTAAAAATAATTTTTTCGCGCTAATAATATATGCATTATTCATTTTTTATGATATAATATTTCGTGTCTTATCCAATTTAATATAACACATTTCTTTCGCTATTTTATAAAAAGTATATATATTTAAAAGGGAGGATTTTATGACCATGTCCCAATTAAGCGATTTTATGCTAAATGCAAAAAATGTCTACCGCAACCTGCCCGTATCAAAGCTTGTAGAAGAAGCAGTAAAAAGAGGAGAAGGAGTTCTTTTGGAAAACGGCGCACTCCTCGTCAACACCGGAAAATACACCGGCCGCTCTCCGGAAGATAAATTTATTGTAGACAGCGAAACCATTCACGACGAAATATGGTGGGAAAACAATAAACCATTTTCATATAGAAATTTCCACAATTTACTTTTCAGAATTCAAGCTTACCTTCAAAACAAGGATGTATTCGTATTTGACGGTTATGTCTGTGCCGACCCCAATTTCAAAAAACCGTTGAGGGTAATCACCGAATACGCCTATCAAAGCTTATTTGCCCGACAGCTTTTTTTACGGGGCAAAATCGATGAAGATTTTTCCCCCGAAATCACCGTCATTTGCGTTCCCGGTTTTAAAGCCGACCCAAAAATAGATAAAACCAATTCCGAAGCCTTTATTATACTTGATCTTGAGAACAAAATAATAATAATCGGTGGTACAAAATACTCTGGCGAGATCAAAAAATCGGTATTTTCCCTTTTAAATTATATTATGCCCGGCTCCGGAGTATTCCCCATGCATTGCTCGGCAAACGTGGATGATAAAAACAATACGGCGCTGTTTTTCGGGCTTTCGGGGACGGGTAAAACAACTCTATCGGCAGACCCGGAAAGAAGGCTCATAGGCGATGATGAACACGGCTGGTCCGATAGCGGTATCTTTAATTTCGAAGGCGGATGCTACGCAAAATGCATTCACCTTTCCAAGGAAAAAGAACCCCAGATCTACAACGCTATCAAATTCGGCACCATACTGGAAAACGTGGTATTTTCCCGGGAGAATAGGATGCCAGACTACGATAGCGATTTCTTTACCGAAAACACCAGAGCCGCATACCCCGTAGACTACATACCCGATGCGGTAATCCAGGGCGTGGGAGGACATCCAAAACAAATATTTTTCCTTTCCGCTGACGCCTTCGGTGTTCTTCCTCCTATTGCAAAGCTCACAAAAGAACAGGCTATGTTTTACTTCATAGCAGGTTATACCAGTAAATTGGCGGGAACCGAAAGGGGCATTACCGAGCCAAAAGCTACTTTCTCCGCTTGCTTCGGTGCTCCCTTTTTACCGAGACCTCCTTACGTTTACGCCGAGCTTTTAAAGGAAAAGGTAGAAAAATTTAATACCGATATATACCTGGTAAATACCGGCTGGATAAAAGGGCCTTATGGAACGGGAGAAAGAATAAACTTAAACTATACGAGAGCAATAATAAAAGCCGCTTTAAGCGGCCTTCTAAAAGACGTAGAGTACGAAAAGGACCCAATATTTAACCTTATGATACCCAAATACTGCCCGGGTGTACCTGAGGAAATCTTAAATCCAAAAAATTCCTGGAAGGATAAGAAAGCTTACGATGAGTACGCCTACAAGCTAAAAAATAGCTTCACTACCAATGCATCAAAATACAACCTGCCGGCGGAAATTTTAAAATAGCAGCGTAAAGCTGCTATTTTCCTTTACTGTTCCATTTGCCTTGCTAAGAATCCGGCTGCAGTTTCCGCAACCTTTACCTCTAATTCTCCCATAGCCACATTGGTTTCTTTTGAAAGGAGTATCACGGCACCTATGGGATCACCTTCGGCTATTATAGGCACCACTACCTGGCTCGTGTACCTTACCTTGCCATCCTCATCCTGGGTTATTTTTATATACTCTTTTTCCGACGTCTTGCTAATTAATACCGTTTTTCTTTCCTCCATTATGGCTTCCAAATCGGAGCTAATGGGCTTTTCCATTAATTCCTTTTTTGGAGCACCGGAAACGGCGATAACCGTATCCCTGTCCGAAATACACGCGATATGCCCCAAGGAATCGTGGAGGGCTTCGGCGTATTCTCTTGCAAAATCACCGAGTTCACCTATTGGCGAGTATTTTTTGAGAATTACTTCTCCTTCTCTATCGGTAAATATTTCAAGAGGATCGCCTTCGCGAATCCTTAACGTCCTTCTTATTTCCTTCGGTATAACAACCCTCCCCAGGTCGTCTATGCGACGAACTATCCCCGTTGCCTTCACTTTTTCCCCTCCTTTTCCTGTGGAAAATGCTTTCATCATTAGTATTAGAGTAACAAACCTTTTTTATTCATTATAGGTAATGAAGAGAAAATTCGCCATTTCTTTTAATAACTCCTCAATCCTTATAAATAGTTTATGATCATCCATATTTTTAACCCTTATCGAAAAGGAGGGAACCGCTGTTCCGGAAAAAATTATTCTATTTTTAAAGAAAGCGACTAATTTCAAGTAATCCTCCACATTCAGGGCATCTTTGCTCTTAAATTTAAAAACCACGTAATCTTCATTTCTTATAATATTTGCAATTTTTAATTTTTTAGCAAGCAATTTTAATTTTGATATACTTAAAAGATTTCTCACTGGCTGCGGCAGGTCTCCAAAACGGTCTTCAATCTCTTCCTCCAATTCCTCGGCTTCCTTCAGGGTCTCCAGAGCTGCAATCCGCCTGTAAATCTCCATTCTTAAAGCCTCATTTTGAATATAATCCTCGGAAATGAAAGCATTTACCTTCAGGTCAATAACGGGCTGTACTTCTTCTTCCCGGGCAATTTCCCCTTTTAATTCCCTTACCGCCTCTTCTAAAAGTTTGCAGTATAAATCATAACCCACCGCCATCATGTGTCCGTGCTGTTCGGTCCCGAGGACATTTCCGGCACCCCTTATCTCCAGGTCTCTCATAGCCAATTTAAACCCGGCACCGAATTCGGTAAATTCTCTTATGGCCGCCAGCCTTTTTTCCGCCTGCTCCGATAGGACCTTATCTTTTTTGTAAGTAAAATACGCAAAGGCCTGCCGGTTGGACCGCCCGACCCTGCCTCTAAGCTGATACAGCTGGGATAATCCAAACCTGTCCGAATTTATTACGATCAAGGTGTTTACATTGGGTATATCCAGCCCGGTTTCGATAATTGTGGTACATACCAGAACGTCGTATTCCCTGTGGTAGAATTTCAACATCACCTCTTCCAGCTCGTCCTCATCCATCTGTCCGTGAGCTACCGCAATCCTCGCCTCGGGCACCAGTAAGGAAAGCCTCATAGCTTCCTCCTTTATGTCCTGTACCCTGTTGTAGACGTAATATACCTGCCCTTCTCTTGACAGCTCTCTTAATATTGCATCCCTTATAAGGGAATCGTTGTACTCCACCACATAGGTTTGAACGGGAAATCTGTTTTCCGGAGGTGTCTCTATAAGACTCATGTCTCTTATACCGCTTAATGCCATATGCAGGGTTCTCGGAATGGGTGTTGCGGTCATGGTGAGCACGTCCACGTTCTTTTTAAGCTGTTTTATTTTTTCTTTATGAGCCACTCCAAACCGCTGCTCTTCGTCTATTATAAGAAGCCCTAAGTCCTTGAATCTTACATCCTTTTGAAGGAGCCTGTGGGTTCCTATGATAACATCCACCGCTCCGTTTTTTAAGTCCTTTAAAATCGCTTTTTGTTCAGCTTTAGACTTAAAACGACTTATTACTTCTACTCTCAAAGGAAAGGGGGAAAATCTTTCGGCAAAGGTCCTGTAATGCTGTTCCGCCAGTATTGTAGTGGGTACAAGCACAGCTACCTGTTTTCCATCCATGACCGCTTTAAAAGCCGCTCTTAAAGCTACCTCCGTCTTCCCGTATCCCACATCACCGCATATTATTCTGTCCATGCATTTATCGCTTTCCATATCCTTTTTTACTTCTTCTATTGCCATCAATTGGTCCGGGGTCTCCTCATAGGGGAACATTTCTTCGAATTCCTGTTGCCATACCGTATCCTTTGAAAAGGCAAAACCTTTTATACTTTGCCTGGCGGCGTAAAGTTCTATAAGCTCCCTTGCCATTTCTTTGATGGATTCCTTGACCTTTGCTTTTGTCTTGCTCCATTCGCTTCCGCCGAGCTTGTTCAGCTTCGGGGGCTTATCTTCGGGAGAAACGTATTTATAGATAAGTTCCACCTGGTCCGTGGGAACGTAGAGTTTATCCCCTCCCAGATACTGGAGGGCGAAGTAATCCCGCTTGTTGCCCTCCACCTCCAAGGTTTCCACACCCAGGTATCTTCCTATTCCGTGCGTGGCGTGAACCACATAATCTCCCGGGCTCAGCTCGTCCACGGCGGTTATTTTTTTGCCTTTTTTAGTAATGGCAGGCTTTGCCTGCTTCACTTTCGGCCTTCCGTAAACATCCGTATCCGAAATTACGGCTACCCTTATTTCAGGAATCTCAAAGCCCTTACCTATGGATCCGGGGATCACCACTATCTGCCCGGGCATAAGTTCTCCCTTTAAGCTTTTATAAAATACCGCTTCAATGTTTTTTTCCCTTAATGCCTTTGATAAGTGTTTTCCCCTCTCTTCATTCCCCGATAATAAAATTATCCCATATCTCCTCTTTTTATAATTCATTATTTCTTCTACTAGAAGTTCAAATTTTCCGTTAAAGGCTGTAACCGCCCTGAACTGGAAGGAATATACCCCTCCTATACTGAACTCTTTCGGTATCCTCGGAAACATGGAAATATAAAAAGAGGGATATTTTTTCATCTCGTCAATTACCCGTTCCACAGAAAAATAAATCTCCGAAGCCGAAGGAAGGATGTGCCCCTTTTCTAAAAGCCCTTTATAGGTCTCTTCGATCTCAAAGGCGATGTTTTTCGAACTTTCCATAAGCCTGCCGGGTTCAATAAAAAACACAAAAGGAGGAGTGGAGAAATAATCCATAAGGGAGCAAAGTTCTTCATACAAATATCCCGTATAAAGTTCGGCTGATTCGAAAAAAATTCCCCTTTCCAGCTTATCAATATGGACTCCTACTTTTTCCTTTAATGTCTCAAAAATTTCCTTTTTCCCTGCAGAATATAGAGCGCTTCTCTTTTCCTCCAAATCCTGCGAAACCTTTAAAGCCGCTTTTTTACCGGTCTCCTCGTCAAATATAACCTCCCTGGCGGGGAATATCCTTATTTTTTCCAGTCTGTCAAAGGAGCGCTGGTCTTCAATATTAAAACACCTTATGGAATCTATTTCATCGCCGAAAAATTCAATGCGGTAAGGATATTCGGCAGTAAGGGGAAAAATATCCAGTATACCGCCTCTTTGAGCAAACTGCCCTTTCCCTTCAATAATTTCGACCCTTTCATAACCCATATTTATAAGCCTTAGAATTATTTCCTCCAGATTTTCTTCGCGGCCGTATTCAAGCTCTAATGTGAAATTTTTCACTATATTCGGCGGCACAAGCTTATTTACAAGGGCATTTAACGGGGCTACTACTATCTTGGAGTTATTAAAAAGTAGCTTCTCGAGCACCGACAATCTCTGTGCCGTAAACTCAAGGCTTTTTGCTTCGGTTTCATAAGGAATCACGTAATTGGAAGGAAAATACAGTACCTCTTCCTTCCCCAGGAAAAATTCCAGGTCCTCCGCTATCCTTTTAGCCTCAAGAGCATCCGGCACCACTACCAGAAAATTTCTTTTACCGAACCTTTCTTTGAGCCCCGCTATTATGAAAGACTTCTGTGAGTCGGAAAGCCCATAGGAAAAAAAACCTTTTATTCCGTTTTCGATGTCTTTCGTAATCCTGTTGAAATCTTCTATCTTTTCGCAAAATTTCAGTGCAAACATAGCTTCTCCTTCAAAAAAATTCCTAATATAAAGTATAACTCAACAAGAGTTAATTATACAATAAAAATTGACTTTTGAAAATTCATATAGATTGGTTTAAAATGTACTGCATAGCGCAAAAAATCATAAGAAAGGGAGAATTTATGAAACATTTTATCAACTCTGTTGGGGATATATGTCCCGTACCTCTTTTTAAGGTTGAAGAAAAACTGAAGAATATACAAAAGGGTGATGTCATTGTGCTAGATACCGATCATAGCTGTGCAGCTATCAATATAAAAAATGAAATGTCCAAAAAAGGGTTTAAAGTTAAAATAAAGGAAATAGACAATGGAATATGGCAGGTATATATAAAGAAGAGTTAGCAAAATCCTCTACTGGGGAGTCGCATAAAATGTATAAAAGCCTTGGCAAGTTTGTTCAAAATTTTATCCTCCTTATAGGCCACATAAATTTTTTGCTGAAGGTTAATACCCTCTAAGTTTAATGTAACCAGCGTTTTGTTATATACCTCCTTTTTTAATGCTATGGATGGCATTATAGAAATTCCGTGCCCTGCTTCTACCGCCGCCTTTATAGAATCGTTGCTGCTCAGTTCCATTATTATATTTAATTCGCTCCATTTTATACCAAGAGCCGCAAAGGTTCCTTCAACTATTTCCCTTGTCCCTGACCCCTGTTCTCTTACAATCAAAGGTTCTTTTAAAAACTCTTCCAGGGTTATGGTATTTTTCCCGCTCCAGCGGTTATTATTCGGGGCAATAACAAAAAGCTCTTCCGTTGCAATTTCTTCAGCGGTAATTTCTTCCCTCGGCCTTGTTCCTTCAATTACGGCCACATCCACCTGCCCATTTCTTAATTCTTCTTCTACCTGCCTTTTATTGCCTACCCGGAGCTTTATATTTGCCTCTGGATATTTTTCCTTAAAAATAAAAATACTGCAGGGTACCGCATATCCTCCTATTGCAGAAGTAGCACCGACCGTTAAAATCCCGCTTATTGATGACCTGAGGGCATTCATTTTTTCATCCAATTCCTTGCATAAAGATAAAATCTTAGTGGAGTATTCATAAACAATTCTTCCCGCTTCGGTTAAACTTACACCCTTATTTGTCCTCTCAAAAAGCTGAACGGAAAAATAATTCTCCAGCTGTTTAATCTGCTGGCTTAATGCAGGCTGAGAGATAAAAAGCTTTTCAGCCGCTTTAGAAAGGGTCCCGGATTCCGCTATAGTCACAAAGGTATTAAGTAAATTTACATTCATTTTATCACCTTATTTTTTCCGCAAAAGCGGTAATTATGCTTAATATTATTATATCATATTTATTTAATATAAATAATTCTTATAACGGTATAATTTTTAATAATTTTACATTAATTTTAAATGGTTTTATAATTATATCATGAGAAAGTGAAGGCCTTCACATCAATTAGGAGGTGTTGGTATTGGAACAGCCTCAGGCTTCATTAAAATCCAGGGTTCATACGGTAACTGCAAAACCCTCTGTTAAAAAGAAGAACCAATTGGGCTATGGAATTGCTCTTCTTGCAGCAATAATTCTTTTCGGAGTATTCCTTTCAAATATTAAAGCCCCCCTTGCGATAAGGTGGATGCTGGGCATTGCTCTTGGTTTTGTCCTTCAGCGTTCCAGGTTTTGCTTTACTGCTGCCACCCGGGATCCTTTTCTAACAGGAAGCACATCCCTTTTGAGAGCCGTATTAATAGCAATTATGATTGCCACAGTTGGATTCGCAGCTATTCAATACAATGCATTTTCAGCTGGAAAACCAGTACCCGGAAATATAAGCCCCGTAGGTATCCACACCATCATAGGCGGTATTATATTCGGTATTGGTGCGGTAATAGCGGGCGGCTGCGCTTCAGGAACACTGATGAGGGTAGGAGAAGCCTATATAATGAATATGATTGCACTTGTATTCTTTATCGCAGGATCTGCTCTCGGGGCTTATCACTTTGGATGGTGGAAAGCCAACGTGATAAAAAATGCTCCATCCATTTTCCTGCCCAATGTGTTGGGATGGCCTCTGGCTTTCTTTGGACAATTAGTACTTCTTTTTGCCCTATACTGGTTAGCCCTTTGGTGGGACTATAGAAAAGCCGAATAATCAGTATACCATTAAAGAAAGGAGTTATCTTGTATGGCTGAAGTACATCTTGATTGTCTTGGTGAAGCTTGTCCGGTTCCTTTAATTAAAACCCAGAATAAGTTAAACCAGCTAAATGTAGGAGATATATTGATAGTTGAAATTGACCACAGCTGTGCTATGAAAAATGTGCCTGAATGGGCAAGAAAAGAAGGCTATTCAGTAGAAATAGAAGAAATCGAGGAAGGACACTGGTACATTTACATTGAAAAAAATAAGTAAGGGGGGTTACCGTGAGTAAATATAAGGAAGAATCTGAAAAGCTTAAAAAGGCCCTCTTGAAGGACGCTTTTCCATACTGGCTCGGGGCTATTTTCCTCGGTTTACTAAATATTGTAATTTTCATCCTTACCGGCCATGGATGGGGTGTAACTACACCCTTTGTACACTGGGGCGCATGGGTAGCAAAAATTTTCGGAGCTCATCCCGAAACCTGGGCATTCTATCAAAACGAGGCCAATGCAAAAGCGTTAGCCGGTGGCTTTTTAAATGACGGAGGTTCCATTCAAAACCTGGGAATAATTTTCGGAGCTCTTCTTGCCGTACTGCTGGCATCCCAGTTCAGAATTAAAAAAATCAAAAGTGGAAAGCAGGTTGTAGCGGCTATTTTAGGCGGCTTGATGATGGGTTACGGAGCAAGGCTTTCCTACGGCTGAAACATCGGTGCACTTTTTAGCGGCACGGCTTCGATGTCGCTTCACGGCTGGTTATTTTTCCTTTCCATGTTTATCGGTGCGTATTTTGGTTCCAAGCTTTTAGTAAAATACTTTTTAACTTAATATTTCGGCGGGGAATTACCCCGCCGAAATGCATAATAGAGAAAAATGAAAATTTTAACGAGGAGGAAAATATATGCCAAAAAATATTGAAAACTACGATGTTGTGGTCATTGGTGGTGGTCCAGCCGGTATGACCGCCGCCATATACTGCGGAAGAGCAAGATTAAATACCATCCTTCTTGAAAAGTCCTTAATGGGCGGTCTTGCAACTTACACAAATGAAATAGAAAATTATCCCGGTTTCCCCGAAGGAAATTCCGGTACCGGCCTCATGAAACTTTTTGAACAGCAGGTTAAAAAATTCGGTGTAAAAATAAAATACGCAGATGTTACCGGAGTAGAACTGGAAGGAGAAACAAAGGTGGTTAAAACCTTCAGAACCGACTACCACGCTAAGGTTGTAATTGTGGCCACCGGCGGCAAACCTCGTTTAACGGGCGCAAAAAATGAAGAAAAATTTCTTTTCGGCAAGGGTATATCCTTTTGTTCCACATGTGACGCCGCTTACTATACCGGAAAAGACGTATTGGTAGTGGGCAGCGGCGATGCAGCAATCGAAGAATCAATATTTTTAAGCAAATTCGCCAATAAAATTTATATTTCCGTTATCCATGACGTTGGAATAATGGATGCAAATAAAGTTGCTCAGGAACAGGCATTAAAAAATGAAAAGCTTCATTTTATTTGGAATACTATGGTGGATGAATTTGTCGGAGGTGAAACCCTTGAGACCGTTGTTTTGCGAAATGTGAAAACGGGAGAAAAAATACCGGTTAAGGTAGACGGATGCTTCCTTTTCATCGGTTATTTACCAAATACAGACATTTTTAAAGGAATATTGAACATGACCGAAAGAGGCTATATTATAACCAACGAAAACATGGAAACGAATATCCCGGGCGTTTTTGCCTGCGGCGATGTAAGAGAAAAAACCTTAAGGCAGGTGGCTACTTCCGTAGGGGACGGTGCCATCGCTGGCTTCATGGCCGAACGATATATTGCTGAAACGGAAATGTTCGAAAAAGAATTCAAAGGAGTAAAAGGATCCCAGATTGTTTTATGTTACGATCCCACCGATGCCCTTTCCAGAGAAAAAATGACTCTGGTAGAAGAATATTGTAAAAAACACCCCGAAATAAAATTCAACAAAATAGATGTATATAAGGGAAAAAGCATGGCTCAAAGGCTGGGAATTAAAGGAGAGCCCAGTCTTGTCCTAATGTTTGATGGGGAAATAAAGGAGATAATTCCAATTCAGGATATTTCTGCAGCTGCTATTGATGACAAATTATCGCTTTTTTAACTTTAACCCGGGAAATCATCCCGGGCTTTTATTTTTATTATCTTTTTTCACCCTGTATATAAAAATATTCCATAAAAGATGAAGAAAGCTTGACATTAAAAATCCTGCAAAAACAGGATACCCTGATTTGACCGCATAATAAACGATCATTCCAAAAATCATATGACTTAAAACCGCAAAACAACCCGCAGTCCTGTTCATCTTCCCCCTTTCATCCTTCAGGAAATCAAAGATTCCTTCTACCAATCCGAATCCGAAATGGGAAAACAAAATATTCCCACGAAACAAAACCGCCGTATAGGTCTTAATAAATTCTTCCAAAAACGGCGCTTCGTAAACCACTGCTTTATCCTTATGCAGTTTGTAAAGAAAGCTGTTAAAAAAAAGGCAAAATGTTGCAGCGAAAATACCTGCGATAAATCCGGTTATCACATTTCTCCTCCAAAAATTATTTTCTCTTTTAAATTTCTCCTTTTTTGTGTATAATATAATCGAACATATGTTTGGATGGAGGAGATTTTTATATGGGCTTTTGCCACCTTCACCTTCATACGGAGTACAGCCTCTTGGATGGCCTTTGCCGCCTGAAGGATTTAATAAAAAAAGCAAGGGGCCTGTCCTTTGACTCCCTTGCCCTTACGGATCACGGAGGGCTATACGGAATGGTCCCTTTCTACAAAACCTGCATGGAAAACGGAATAAAACCGCTGATAGGCTGCGAAATTTACGTGGTGGACAATATGAAAAAGAGGGAGGGAAAGGAATCTCCAAATCATTTAGTTTTGCTCGCCGAAAACGATGAAGGTCTAAAAAACCTCTACAAGATAATATCCCTTTCGCATCTGGAAGGTTTTTACTTTAAGCCCCGGACGGATAAAACCTTATTAAGCAGGTATTCAAAAGGGCTCATAGCCTTAAGCGGCTGCGTAAAGGGAAAGTTGCCGGAATTGATCCTTAAAGGCGATATCGATGGTGCGAAAACCGAAGCGAAAAATTACATGGACATTTTCGGAAAGGATAACTTTTTTCTGGAGCTTCAATACCACGGCCTCCCCTTGGAGAAAAAAGTCAATTTCTGGCTTTTGAACATGTCCAAAGAGCTAAAACTGGATATCGTAGCCACCAATGATGTGCATTTTATTGAAAAAACTGATTACACCCTTCACAGGGTGCTTATGGCGGTTCAGACTTTGTCTACAGTGGAAGAGTTCCCCCGCTACACCACTCCGGAGCACTACCTTAAATCTGAAGAGGAGATGAAAAAGCTTTTTGCCGAAATACCCGAGGCCCTGCTAAATGCGGAATACATTGCAAAAAGGTGCAGCGTAAAACTTGACCTTAACACCGTAAACTTACCAAAGGCCAAGGTGCCCGAAGGCTTTACCGAAGAAGAATACCTGAAAAAAATCGCCTGGGAAGGAGCCCTCATACGCTACGGAAATCCCCTTCCTTCGAAGGTCAAAGAGAGGCTTTTTTACGAGCTTTCCGTAATAGCAAAGACGGGTTTTGTGGGTTACTTTCTGGTGGTAAAAGAAATAGTGGATTTTGCGAGAAAAAACGGAATAATGGTAGGGCCCGGAAGGGGCTCAGCGGCAGGAAGCCTCGTAGCCTACTGCCTTTTTATTACCGATGTGGACCCGATAAAATACAACCTGATTTTTGAAAGGTTCTTAAACCCCGAGAGGATAAGCCCTCCCGACATAGATGTAGACCTCTGCCATACGGGCAGGAGGAAGGTTTTAGATTTTATAAGGGAAAGATTCGGTAAAGAAAACATAGCCCATGCGGGAGCCTTTTCTACCCTGCAGGCCAGGGCGGTGCTCAGAGATACGGGAAGGGCGATAGGGCTTCCCTACGAAACCGTAGACCGGTTGACTTCTCTTGTCCCCTATTCCGCCGTCGATCTTGAAACCTTTATAAATCAAAGCCCGAACTTTAAAAATGCGGTTCTTTCCGACGAAAAAACAAAAAAGGCATTTACCGCGGCAAAAAAACTGCAGGGCCTACCCCGCCATATGACCCAGCACTCTGCGGGAGTAGTTATAGCGGATAAGCCTTTAACCGAATACATACCTTTAGAAAGGGCATCGGGTGAGGAAATAATAACCCAGGCGGATATGTACGCTTTGGAAGACTTAGGCCTCGTAAAAATCGACCTTTTGGGACTCAGGTTTTTAAGCGTAATAGACAGCACCCTGAAATTCATCGAAAAAACAAAAGGGGTAAAACTTTCTTTAAAGGATATACCATTGTACGATCTAAAAACCTTCGAAGCCATAAAAAGCGGAAATACTACCTCTACCTTTCAGTTAGAATCCAGCGGTATGCGGACGCTTTTAAGAAAAGTAAAACCCGAAAGCATAGAGGAAATATCCGATGTTCTCGCCCTCTACAGGCCAGGCCCCCTGACAAGTAAAATGACCGAAGAATACGTCAGGAGAAAAAGAGGAGAAAGCCCCGTGTCCTTCCCTCACCCTCTTTTAGAGGATGTGCTATCTTCCACCTACGGGGTTTTCATCTACCAGGAGCAGCTCATGCAGGCGGCAAACATCATTGCCGATTACAGCCTCGGCGAAGCAGACCTTTTGAGAAGGGCTATTGCCAAAAAGGATAAGGAAAAGATTGAAAAGGAAAAACCGAAATTTTTAGATAGAGCGAAAAAAAAGGGTATTGAAGAAAAAACCGCCCTGGAAATATTCAGTACGTTAGAAGCTTTCGGAGACTACGGTTTTAATAAATCTCACAGCATTTCCTATGCGCTTTTGGCATATTACACGGTTTACCTGAAAGTTCACCACCCGGTGGAGTACTTTTCTTCCCTCCTCACCCTTTATATGGATACGCCGTCAAGGCTTCAAAGATATCTCTGCGAAGCTAGAAACTCGGGGATACAAATTCTATTGCCTGATATAAACAAAAGCGGCATAGGGTTTACTCCGGAAATTGAAGAAGGCAAAATTTTTATTCGAACCGGACTTGGCTTGATCAAGAACCTTGGACCTCAAGGAATCAAGGAAATATATTCTTTAAGGGAAGAAGAACCTTTTTCAGGATTTTTCAACTTTGTAAAAAGGGTAAATAAAAAAATAATAAATTCCAAATCCCTTGAATCCCTTATACTCGCCGGCTGCTTTGATTCCTTCGGGATTAAAAGGCCCGTTTTGCTTCTGGCTTTAAAAAAGGTGCTAAAGGAAACGAAAGCTATTGACGGCAATCAGCTTTCTATCGGCGAAAGCAGTCCCTCTTTTGAGCCCCTGATAGACGACGTAATGTTATCGGATTTTTCTCCCTTTGAAAAACTCTCCCACGAGCTTGCGTCCTTAGGGCATTACGTCACAAGGCATCCCATGGAATTTTTTGAAAGAACCGCGTCCAAAATAAGGACCCACACCTTGTCTCAAATATGCGAAATGCAAAAAAGGAACAGGGTATGCGTCGCGGGCATAATAACGGATATGCGGCGGGCGCGAACGAGAAACGGAGAAAGGATGCTTTTTGCAAGCTTCGAAGACCTTACGGGAAGTTTGGAACTGGTAATATTTCCGGAAGTAATAAAAAAATGCGAACTCTATCTTGAATACTCCCATCCGTTGGTGATATGGGGAACCACCGATATAAACGATGATAGGACCCCCACGATAGTTGCGGAAAAAATATTGCCCCTTGAAGAGGTTTGCTACCTTTCAAACAATTCAACGGCGTAAATTTTTTAATTTTGATTTTTACGAAAAAGCAAATGTTATAATATTAATGTACGCAGTCATAAAAAGTTATCACAACCAGACATTGAAAGGAGTCCAAAAATGATCAATTGGGGTAAAATCATTATTGGTGACAGTAGAAATATGTCCGAAATTGAAAATCAAAAAATAGATTTGATAATTACATCTCCTCCTTACTGGCATATCAAGGACTATGGAGTTGAAAACCAGATAGGCTACGGACAAACCCTCCACGAATACCTGAGGGATTTATATAGAGTATGGCAGGAATGTTTCAGGGTGCTAAAGGATGGGCGAAGGCTTTGCATCAACATCGGGGATCAATTTGCCCGCTCTTTAATATACGGCAGGTATAAAATTATACCCCTGCATTCAGAAATAATAGCCCAGTGCGAAGACATAGGATTTGATTACATGGGCTCTATAATTTGGCAGAAAAAAACCACAATGAACACAAGCGGCGGCGCAAATGTAATGGGCTCATACCCTTACCCACCAAACGGAATGGTGGAAATAGATTACGAATTTATCCTCATTTTTAAGAAACCGGGAAAAAGCCCCGAAAAAATACCTGCCGAAGTAAAAAGCGCATCGATCTTAACAAAGGAAGAGTGGAAGGAATATTTCAGCGGTCACTGGAACTTCAAAGGGGAAAGGCAAGTAGAGCATGAAGCTATGTTTCCCGAGGAGCTGCCTTACAGGCTTATAAAAATGTTTTCCTTTACAGGGGAAACCGTTCTCGACCCGTTTCTTGGAAGCGGTACAACACTGAAAGTAGCTTTAGATCTCGGAAGAAACGGCATCGGATATGAAATAAATCCGAAGTTTTTAGAAGTAATTGAAAAAAAGCTCAACCTTAAAAATGACAACTTTCTTCATACGGTGGAAATAATAAAAAAACGCGATAAAATAAAGCTCTCAGAAGTAAACTACACCCCGAGAATCAAAGACGCTTCCCCAGTAGTTAACCCAAAGCTCATAGATTTTGATAAAGAAAAATACTACAATGTTTCCGAAATAATTTCCCCCGATACGGTAAAACTTGACAGCGGGTTAAAGGTAAAGTTTTTGGGAATAAAAATAAAAAAAGAAAAAGAAACCATTGAATATCTTAAAAACTACATCCTGAACAAAGAAGTGTTTCTAAAGTTTGACGGCAATTCTCAAATTCAAAATGATACGGCAAATGCTTACGTCTTTTTGAAAAACAAAATATTTGTAAACGCTTATTTAGTAAAAAGCGGACTTGCCTTAGCTGATCGCGAAATTTTTCACCGTTTTAAGGAAAAATTCTTATTATTAGAAGGAAGTGATACCTAATGGCAAAAGAATGGATACTGAATATGGCCACAAATAGATGGGGTCTAAACAAAAAAAGTATGGTGGGTCCGGTCGCCCAGTGGATCAGGGAAGTATCACCAAAGACACCAGAAGAATGGGAAAAGGCTTATTTAAAACTCTTAGAAGAAAGATTAATTAAGAACGAAAAAGACTTAAATCTAACAGCCAAGGAATATTTAGAAGATATAGGAAGAAAGCTTTTTGTAAAAGTATCCGAGGTAATACGTTCGGAAATCGAAGAAGTAACAGAAAAAGATTGTATAAACTACATTTATCAACTCGTAATAGATAGGACGTTCCAGGGATACACGACAGAACGCGACACGATATACGGCCGCTTGGAAGAGGAATTAGGGGTAAAGATATTACCCGCTCCTGATGAATGGGACAGGCTATTTAACGTAGACTTTTATATAGAAATAAATAAAAAATTTATAGGAATTCAAATTAAGCCGATAACCTACGAACATACGCCCCAGATTCATAACTGGTTAGAATGGTTATCCAAATCCCATACAAAATTTACCGAACAATACGGAGGAAAGGTTTTTGTGGTTTTTTCTATTACTTCAAAAAATGGTAAAAAAGAAATTTACAACAAAGAGATTATTGAAAGTATCAGAGAAGAAATAAATAGATTAAATTCAAATATAATCTTACCTTAAATTTATATAATAATATCTAATTTTAATTTTCTTTACTAAAAACCACAATCCTATTTGTATTCGTTCCCAATTGGTTGTTTTCAATTCCCCATATTTTTGAAGTTTTGGTAAATTTCTGGTAATTCACGAGGATTCCTTCCGGGGTAAATCCTGCTTTTATCCCGAGGGGGATTACGTATTCATCGAGGTATACTTTGCCCTTTTTTACCTCGCCTACCTCAAAAGCTACATATCCTCCATTTTTGGTTATCCTGTAAAGCTCTAAGAAAACCTCCTCTATAATACTGCACCATTCTTCGATGGTTTTTGCCATGGTGATTTTCTTTGAAATTTCTTCAGCATCTATTCCGTTAAACCAGCAGCGCAGCCAGTTATCCTGATGATACTGCACCACATCTAAAAATGGCGGCGAGGTAACGGTAAGGCTCACGGTACCGGCGGGTATTTCTTTTGTATCTCTTGCATCCTTTGATAGAAAAAGTCCCGTTTCCCCTGCTGAAAGGAGGTTCTTTTTTTGTTCCGGGGTAATCTTTCTTAAAAGGTTCCCGGTCTTTTTTAGAATTATATTTTTCGTGTTTTTATAAGGAGGCGTCTGATTCAGCCTCTCATTTATTTTTCTTTGCCTTTCTGGAGAAATCGCCTGGTTGGGAGGCAGGGTATAGACCGAAAAAAAACCGGAAGAATGGCCCGAAAGCCTGTTGGTGGCAACCATCCTGATCCACAAATCTATTGAATCCTCATTTCCCCCTTGCCTTTTGCCGTTTAAATACTCTCTAAGTGACAATATTTCTTTTAATGTTTCGGTATGATAGAACATAGAAAGGTCTATATCGCAAAGGATATTATTTTTTACAGGAATGTGCTCAAGCCTTTCCTTTACATTTTCATAATCAGGTATAAAAAAGCGGGGTTTACATAGGATTTCGCTCAACGGATTTACATCGTTGGAAATAATTCTTCTTCCGTTAAGTCCTGCTTCGATAACGGTTGTCCCTCTCCCCGAAAAGGGGTCGTACACCACGTCCCCTTTTTGCGTCAAAAGATTAATAAAAAAATAGGGAAGTTCCGGTTTAAAACACGCCCTGTAAGAAATTTCATGTATGGAAGAGCTCTGGCGTTGCTTTGAAGTCCAAAAATCACCGTAAATTCTCGGTATCTTTCGCCCCCCGTACTCTAAAAATTCCACATTATAATCTATATTTTCAAGAAAACTTATTGCCTCTTCGTTCTTTTTTAATTTCAATAATTGAAAAATCCTCATACAAATCCCCCGAAAAATTTTTCCCATGCATATTGACATATCAGAATACAGGCTATATAATATAGGATAATATTTTACAATTTACTATTTCAATATTATGACTATTTAATGTGTTGAAATTTTATCTTATCAAGCCTTTTAATAATATACCATAAACAGGCGATGAGGGAAAGAGTAACCGCAAAAGCTTCAAAGAGAGCCGGTGGACGGTGCGAACCGGTAAGTTTTTGCGGCGAAGTACATTCCCGATGCTGCAGGCTGAAAGGTCTTCGAGTAGGCTGGGCCGTTTGCCCCGCGTTAGGGGGAAGAGTGGGTTTATCAGGGTTTTCTCCTTGATAAACCAATCAGGGTGGTACCGCGAGCAAAAACTCGCCCCTTTACGGGGCGGGTTTTTTTTTATCAAAAAATAATAAGGAGGGTATTTAAAGTGAAGTTTTTTATTCTTTTTCTTTACATTCTATCCCAGATCGTCGTCGGAATAATAGGTATGAAAAAAACCAAAAATCTCAACGACTTTTTACTTGCAGGGAGAAATATGGGGCCCTGGATGTCCGCATTCGCTTATGGTACGGCATATTTTTCCGCAGTGATTTTTATCGGTTATGCGGGAAAAATCGGATGGGGATTTGGGCTTTCCGGACTGTGGATTGCTATTGGAAATAGTTTGATTGGAGGTTACTTAGCATGGAGGGTGCTGGCAAAACCCACAAAAGAAATTACCCGGCGGTTAAACGTTCGCACGCTTCCGGAACTTCTTGCAGCAAGATATAATTCGCCTTTTTACAGAATATTTTCCGCTTTTATTATCTTTATATTCCTGGTCCCCTACTCCGCTTCGGTATACATGGGTTTGAGCTATCTTTTCGAAAGCGTATTTAACATCAATTACCAATTGGCACTTATAATAATGGCAGGACTTACAGCTTTTTATTTAATTCTCGGCGGTTATTTTGCCGTAAGCCTTTCGGATTTTATTCAGGGGATAATCATGTTTTCTGGAAGTTTGATAATGGTTTATTCCATCACCTCCCACCCCAGTGTAGGAGGATTAGTTTCGGGCATTAGAAAACTTTACCAGATAAATCCCAAATTAGTATCCCCCGTTGGACCCCCGGGATTCTGGCCGTTATTTTTCCTTGTGGTGCTAACCAGCTTAGGCCCATGGGGATTACCTCAAATGGTCCATAAATTCTATTCTATTAAAGATGAAAAATCCATAAAACCTGCAACGGTAATTACAACGGTTTTTTCACTGGTAATAAGCTTTACGGCCTATTTTATCGGTTCCATGACAAGGTTGTTTTTCACTTCCATCCCCTTAGAAGGGGGTAAACCAAACCCGGATTTAATGGTCCCTAAAATTATACAAATGGCAATGCCGGAAGCCATAGCCGCAATAATCCTGGCCCTTGTCATATCCGCTTCCATGTCCACCCTTTCCTCGCTAGTATTGATTTCAAGCTCTGCTGTTAGCATTGATTTAATCGAAGGGCTGGGTATAAAAATCTCTGGAAAATCAAAGGTAACCTTAATGAGGTTATTCTGTTTAATTTTTATCGGACTTTCCCTGATAATAGCCATTTTAAAACCTTCCATCATAATTACCCTTATGGCTATTTCCTGGGGAACCGTTGCCGGAACTTTTCTTGCTCCGTATGTTTTCGGGCTTTTCAGGAAGGACACCACAAAGCTGGGCGCATGGGCAGGCTCCCTTACGGGCCTTGCAATATCCCTGGGGTTATCAATAATATATAAATTCGATTCGGGAAAGATTCCCATGTTTGGAAGCCTGGCCATGCTTTTACCGTTAATTGTGGTCCCCGTGGTTAGCAAGTTGGATAATCTTTTTATAACAAAGAGAGAATCCCTGGCTTATCATGATATCATGGGCTCGCAGAGGGTAGAAGAGGATTTTTAATTAAACCGCAGCTCCCATGAACTGGCTCTTATAAAGATCTGCGTAAAAACCACCCTTTTCCAAGAGCTCCCTGTGAGTCCCTTTCTCCACAATTTTCCCTTTATTCACCACCAGGATAATGTCCGCATCCCTTATGGTGGATAATCGGTGGGCTATCACGAAACTTGTTCTTCCTTTCATCAAACTTTTCATGGCTTTTTGAATATATATTTCCGTTAGAGTATCCACATTGCTCGTAGCTTCATCGAGTATCAGTATATCGGGGTTTGCAATTACCGCCCGTGCAATTGTAATTAGCTGTTTTTGCCCCTGAGAAAGGTTGGAGGCTTCTTCATTTATCACCGTATCATATCCCTGAGGCAGGGTTTTAATAAAGTGGTGGGCATGAGCCGCTTTTGCCGCTACTATTATCTCTTGATCGGTTGCCCCTTCTTTCCCATAAGCAATATTTTCTTTTATAGTTCCGTTAAATAGCCAGGTATCCTGAAGTACCATACCGAAAATTTTTCGCAGGTTTTCGCGGCTTATGTCCCTTATATCCACGCCATCAACGGTTATCCTCCCGCCCTGTATCTCGTAAAAACGCATTAAAAGATTCACCAGGGTGGTCTTTCCAGCACCCGTGGGCCCTACGATCGCAACCGTCTGTCCAGCTTTTACATCTATATCCAAATCTTCAATAAGAGGTGAATCCTCCCTGTATCTAAAGTTCACTTCTTCAAATTTAACATCACCCTTTACCTTTTCCAAAACCTGTTTTGCATCATCGGCTACCTCTTCTTCCTCGTCCAAAATTTCAAATACCCTTTCTGCCGAAGCTATTGTGGACTGTATTATATTTACTATATTTGCCAGCTGGGTTATGGGCTGGTTGAACTGCCTTGAATATTGGAGAAAAGCCTGAACATCACCTATAGTGATGCTCCTTTTTGTTACGAATATTCCACCCAAAATACAAACGGCAATATAACCCAAATTGCTTATAAAGTGCATTATGGGCATAACAACACCTGACATAAACTGAGCTCTCCAGCCTGCATCGTAAAGGTTCTCGTTTATGCGGTTAAAATAATCTATGGAATCCCTCTCCCTGTTAAAAGCCTTTATAAGATTATGCCCCCCAAATACCTCCTCTATGTGTCCGTTAAGCTCTCCTAATACCCTTTGTTGTTTTACAAAAAGCTTTTGAGAACGGGAAGCAATAGAAATAGTCGCAAAAACGCTCAAGGGAAGGGTAGCAAAGGTAACCAGGGTTAAAACAGGATTTATTGTTAGCATCATTATAATAATTCCCAATATGGTTACCACTGAAGATATAAACTGGGTAATATTTTGCTGAAGAGTTACGCTGATATTGTCTATATCATTTGTAACCCTGCTTAAAATTTCGCCGTGAGTGCGGGAATCAAAATATTTTAAAGGAAGTTTTGAAAGTTTTTCAAAAACATCCCTTCTCATATTTTGAACAGTTTTTTGAGATACCCCTACCATTAGATACTGCTGTATATATGCAAAAAATGAGGTTAAAACATATAGCCCGGCTAACAACAGCAATATATGAGAAATATAAGCAAAATCTATGTTTGCTCCCGGCACCCCTCTTATCTTTAGTATAAATCCTTCAAAAAGCTTTGTAGTTGCCTTTCCCATTACCTTGGGTGCGAAAATATTAAAGAAGGTGCTTAGAATTGTCATAATGATAATTATATAAAACTGAAAAATATAGGGCTTTAAATACCTTATCAATCTCTTTAAAGTATTCTTGAAATCCTTAGGCTTTTCAGCAGGCCTTGTCATGGGCGGGCCACCTGCAAATCCCCTTCCCCCCATTCTCCTTCCTGAAAAACCCGGTCCTCCTGGGCCTATGCTCATGCCAATTCCTCCTCCGAAATCTGTGATGATACAATATCCTTATATACATCGCAGTACTTCATAAGCTCGTTATGAGTACCAATACCGACAACTTTGCCCTCGTGGAGCACTATTATTTGATCCGCATTCATAATAGTAGCTGCCCTTTGAGCCACAATAATTACCGTTGCATCCTTTATTTCTTTCTTCAATGCAGTACGCACCTTAAGGTCAGTTTTAAAATCAAGGGCAGAAAAACAATCATCAAAAAGATATATCCTGGCTTTTTTCGCAACCGCCCTTGCTATTGCAAGCCTCTGCTTTTGACCGCCGGAAAGGTTTACCCCTCCCTGCGATACCTCTGAATTAAATCCGTTCATCATAGAAGAAACAAACTCCGTAGCCTGAGCAATATCGGCAGCCCTCTTTATATCCTCATCGGTTACATTTTTACTCCCGAACCTTATATTTTCGGCAACCGTACCCGAAAATAAAAGGGCTTTCTGAGGCACATAACCTATAATGCTTCTTAAGTTTTCCTGTTTTAAATTCCTGATATCCACACCGTCTACCAAAATACTTCCCTCATTTATATCATAAAACCTTAGAATAAGGTTTAGTATCGTGGATTTCCCTGCACCGGTACTTCCGATAATTGCGGTTACCTTGCCGGGTTCCGCTTTAAAAGACACATCATATAACACCGGCTCTTCGGCACCGGGATAACGGAAGGTAACGTTTTTAAACTCTATTACACCCTTTACATCTTTAATTTCTTCAACTTTTTCGGGGTCTTTTATCTTAAATGGTTCATCAAGAACCTCTTGAATCCTCAATGCAGATGCCGATGCCCTGGGCAGCATAACAAAAATCATAGAAAGCATCACTATTGAAAACATTATCTGCATGACGTATTGAATTATAGCCATTAAATCTCCTACCTGCATTTGCCCTCTGTCAATCCTGATTCCTCCAAACCAAATTAACGCAATAAAGGTTAAATTTGAAATCAGCATAATCAAAGGCATAAGTCCTGAAACCAGCCTGTTTACCTTCATAGAAGTTTCGGTTAAATCCCTGTTTGCTACATCAAACCTTCTCTTTTCGTAGTCAATCTTATTAAAAGCCCTTATTACCCTTATGCCAGTAAGGTTTTCCCTTAATATCAGGTTTACCCTGTCGATTTTCTTTTGAATTGCTCTAAATATTGGAGTGGCCGTTTTGTAAAAAATATAAACCAAAGATAATACTACGAATACGGAAACAAAAACAATTAAAGAAAGCCTGGTATCCTTTGAAACGGTCATTACTATACTTCCTACAGCCATAAGGGGTGCCCTTGCAACCATTCTAAGCCCCATCAATACTGCTATTTGAAGCTGGTTTACATCATTTGTGGTCCTGGTTATCAAAGATGCAGTTCCAAATTTATTAAACTCATAAAGGGAAAAGTTCTCTACTTTAGTGAATATTTCTTCCCGAAGCATCTTGCCAAATCCCATTGATGACTGAGCCGATAAATAGCTTGAAACAACAGCAGCAAATGTACCTCCCAATGCTATTAAGATCATCAGTTCACCTTTTCGCAAAATATACCCGATATCCCCGTTTACAATTCCGTAATTTACTATGTCCGACATCAAATCTGGCAAATAAAGCTCTGAAAGTGCCTGAAGAAAAACCAACCCGAGAGAAACAAAAATATATGTCCTATATGGCTTTAAAAATTTTAAAAACTTCTTCATCCTATCACCTCTAAACCTACATATTAATTATTTTCGAGATTCCGCGACATTTTTAACAGCAAATCCTCAAGTATTTCCTTTTCGTGCTCGGAAAAATCTTTAAAACATTCCCCTTCTATTCGTGAAATTACCTCTTTTAAAATTTCGCAAGTTTTTCTGCCTTTATCGGTTAAGTAAACCCTCTGCACCCTCTGATCCCTATCATCCTGCTTCCTTATAATATACCCTGCCTTTTCAATCCTCCCGAGCATAACGGTAAGGGTTGCAGGTTTTAGATTTAGCCTTTTTGCTAAATCTTTTTGACTTTGCCCGTCTTCTTTATAAAGCGAAAATAAAATAGGAGGTTGCCCCGGATAAATATTTAATCCCTCCAAATATTCGTAAAGTTTTAAGTAATGAAGCCGAATAACCTTCATAAATAACCCGTATAAAGTATTTTTTTCAAAACATTCCATCAAACCCCTCCCTATTAGTTATACGTCAAATATTTAGACGTATAACTATAATAATATTATATTCTTTTTATTATCAAAGTAAATTAATTATTTCCAATATGTGTTTGCATACCTTATATGCCTTACTATCCTCAATATCATACAATATAACAATAAAATCCGCACCTTTAACCCTTAAGATCCAATCTTCTTCTTTCACACAAAAGCCCGGTAAATTCGATTACAAAAACATTTACATGCCTTCAGTATCCGAAGACACATATGTAATATCTTTAGAAGAATTAGGATTTGCTTACAACCAGATGATTTATATATCCGCACACGCTGTTGTTGAAAAGCAGCTTGAAGATGGGACAATTCAAACTGAAACGGGTTGGTATTTTACATTTTACAAGGCTCCTTACCCGCAGCTTTGAAAGTTTTTTAAGCATAAAAGAGCCGGTAAAAAGAAATTACTTTCAGCTTCTTCTTACCGGCATTAGATTAAATATTAAACCCGCTCAGCCTTTCTAACCGATCCTTTGCTTTCTTTTCAATAATATCTTTGCTTACAATATACCTTTCGTGATGTCCTCTTGCAACCTCGCTTAGCTCATCGTATACCACAAATTCAAAAAGGAGTTTATTTTTATCAATTTCTTTTAATGTAACCTCTACGGTTACCGTTATACCCGCAGGTACCGGTTCCATATGGATAACGTTTATACCTTTACCTATGGAAACCAAACCTTCCGGGAGGACAGGGTCAATCATTTTCGACGCTGCTTGGATCACCAGCTTTACGGTTGAGGGTGTATCCAGGAGGCTTTTTAAAACTCCCGTACCGTAATCAAAAGCCGCCTCTTTTTCAGTAATCTTTTTTTGCAAAGTGGTGCTCATTCCTATTTTAAATTCAGGGATTTTCATAAATATCCCCCTTTTGAATATTTTCTTAATATTATATTACATTTTAATATTTTTTTCTACTTTTAAACATATTCCCTGTCTACCACTATAACCGGGTTATACCCCGGATATCTTTCTTTAATTTTATTGGTGATTTCCTTTTTTAATTCCCTTTCCTCCTCGTTTTTAACATCATGGGATACCACGATATCAAAAATAATATTTTTCTTTCTTCCCCTCCCAACTACCCTTAAGTCGTGAAAGGATAAAATTTCCGGGAAATCTTTTAAAATATCCTCCAATTCAACCCTGGTTTTGTTGAGCTCCTCATCGTCAAAATTTACCGGGTCCATATGAACCACCGCAAATACTCCAAGTTCTTCCATTAACTCCCTTTCCAGCTCATCAATGATTTCATGGGCTTCATCAATGGGAATGCTTTCCGGAACTTCGGCATGAAAGGTTACTATACACCTTCCCGGACCATAATTATGTACCATCATATCGTGTATACCGGAAATCCCTTTTTTAGTTAGCGCAACTTTTTGTATATCTTCAATCAATTCTTTTTCCGGCTTTGTTCCTATTAAAACATCCACTGATTCTTTTATAAGATTATATCCCGTATACACTATAAATAGTGAAACCATTATCCCGATAAATCCATCTACGGGTAAGTCAGTATGATTTGAAAGCAAGAAGGAAATAGATACCGCAAAGGTCGAAATAACGTCCCCGAAACTATCAAAAGCACTGGCATTTAGAGCTCCTGACTCTATTTTTTTTGCAAGATTGGCATTAAAACGCCCCAGCCAGAATTTTACCCCTGCAGATAACAGAAGAATAATAAACGAGACAATATTGAACACAACCTTTTCGGGGTTAATTATCCTCCCTAAGGAGTTCCTGAAAAGCTCAATACCGATTAAAACAACGGATATAGATATTAAAAAACTTGTAATGTATTCGATTCTTCCATATCCGTAAGGATGATCCTTATCCGGTGGCCTTGAAGCCAATTTAAAACCTATTATAGTTACCACTGATGAACCTATGTCTCCTAAGTTATTAAAAGCATCCGCCGATATTGCCACGCTTTTTGTGAATTGCCCTATAAAAAACTTAATTATAAATAAAAGGATATTGACTGAAATACCTACGTATCCGCTCATTAGTCCGTAATAAACCCTTTTTTTTCCCCTTTCAAAATGCTGCTTTTTAGCAGAATCTATTGTTTCCACTGTACTGATTCTCCTCCTTCAAAAATTAATTACTACCGCATATTATATCAAAAATTTAGTCCTTTTTCATTTTATATACATATACGTTCCTTTCTTCTGGATCCTTGAAAGCCTTCAGGTATTTAAAAAAAGACACGTTTTTTCTGTTTCGCGTATGCTGGGCCATAAATAAATCATTTCTTTTAATATCGGGATTAAAACCCTTATAATGAATCACCTGCGTATGATACGGTATATTGTAATTTTTGGGGTCGCCGTACTGTATTACATCCCCTTCAATCAAAAAAGAATACAAACCATCAAAATTTTCCAGCGCCTCCTTTACCTTCATCTCCGAATAATTATATGCCCTGTTTCTGCCTATGCCGTTTTCATTGCCCCAATGCCGTCTGAAATACCTGGCCACCCTCCAGGTCAGTGAGATTTTTGTAAGATTGCTAACGCTATTTGTATAGCAAAACCAGGAGTTGAAGCTCTCCCATGACCCTCCGAGAAAAGCCATTCCTCCTTCGTGCAGAACCTGGGATATAAAATTGGCGCAATCGGCTCCTGCAAAAAAGGGATATTTAAAAGTATTTGGATTTTCCGCATGGTCTTCTGCGTATTTTGCGGCCAATGCTCTGTTATAGCTTGAATTTACATCAAGTATTTGAAAGTCCTCAGGATTTTCACTTATACCCAGAAATACGAAGGCTTTTTTTCTCAAATTTTCATCCTCTATAAAACTGAGGTAGTTGTCAATATACCATTTTATTTTATCAATTGTCACCTCCAACCTTTTCCAATTGTTTATAAGGTAATCAATCTTTTTATCAAAACTTTTTAAATACCTGCTTTCTATCCTGCCGATAAGGTTCATTTCTATTTCCGTTATAATCGAATCCGCTAAATTTTTTAATATTAAAGCCTTGTTTTCGGCCATATTGTAAATCCTTTTTATCTCGCTATCATCCGGTATAATCATGCATTTCCCCCCTTTTTCTATGTTTATTTGAAAAAAGGGGGAAAATTGCATAAAAAAAGCTACCCGCTCATCCGGATAGCTCGTTTATCTAATCCTTTTTATTTTAATGTTGCTTTACCTTTAAAACCTCATCCTTTCCAAAAGCAAAGTGGCCGGACTCATACCCTTTTCCTTCAATGTTAATGATTACCCCTTCTACCCCAAAATTATTTCCGTAAGTGTTTACAATGCTATCTAAAATCAATCCCTCGTAGGAAGACCCAGCATTCATTCCGCTGATTAAATCCTTGGAGAAATTCACCCTGAGCACCGTATCTTTTCTTTCAAGATCCAAAAGCTTAACATCTTTGCTCAAAACCCTGTATTTATCCTGTTTTAAAATATTTGTAATTTTATCCGCCAGGCTTTCTCCCGTCTTAAAAGTTTCATTAATTCCATCTTTTAATACCTTATCGATATTTTGTGAGGGATAAAATATAACCAGTTCTTTTTTGGGCAGGTTGTTATCCTTTTCAGCATCCCCAAACTTTGAAAGATTATCCTCCACCACCGCTTCTCCCGCAATAAATTTTTGTTTTACCAGTCCTACGCCTTTTGCAAAATATCTTTCTAAAGTAGAGTCCTTTGACTTGCCTACAACCTTAATACATACATATTCCCCTGCAGGGACTTTAATCTTTTCTTCTAAACTTGCAATCGTCCATGTGGTTTCTCCATCCTGCCAGCTTGTTCCTACCTTCAATGGTGCTTTTAAATAGAATTTTTCCTGCTCAGGTGTTTCATTTAAGTAATTTATCCTGTAATAACTTTCCTCCTTTGAAAAAATAAGTTTCACCCCATATTCATTTACTTCAAAAACCCTTGCCAAAACCGTTCCTCCGTTATCCTGGGAAAGCTGAACCCTGTTTTCGTCAATGAATTCCGTATCCACCCTGCCTCCCGCATATTCATTTCCCACACCTTCATAAATCCAGTACAAATTCGCTGCTGTTGGGAAATAATCGCTTATTTTCAACTCCTCCACCGGAGGATTTTCCTTAGGAGGCTGGCTTTGCCTTGCACACCCTGAAAAACTTAACGTAAAAATTAAGAGGAAAATCAACAGAAGACTTAACCTTCTCATATACACCCTTCTTCCTGATAAACTTTATTGTTAAACCTATTTTAGTATTTCCGCCATCATATTTCTTAAATCCACCGGTATGGAAACTATTTTATAGCTTTTGCCCTCAATCTTTGTTTTACCGATATTAACCAGGTTCTTTAACCACAGCTTAGCCAGCGGGCTTTTAGGAGGCTCTTCATTCCAGAAAAATCCTTCTCCTTCCATAGAACAAAACTTCCTTGTAATGTTGCCTATTTTGCTCCATCCGCCTTTTTCCAGCAGATATTTCAATATTTCCTTTTCTTCCCCGCTCAATTCAAATAACAATTTTTTAAGATTTTCTTTTTTCAATAAAAATTCAATTATTTCTTTTTCTCTTTCATTTCTCTTTTTTGCTTTATTTAATCCGTAAAAATTATAAGCCCCTTCGATCCAGTGAGCAGGTTTATTTTTCATGCCTCTTTGCAGTGTAGCATATATCGATATAGGCTTTTCTTCAATTTCCTTTCTCATTTTTTCATCTTCCATAAAATTATATTCTTTTAATTGAATCATAAATAGTAAAAGCGTTTTCACTCTTTCCAGTTCTGTTTTAATTTTAGTGTTATTAGTTTTTTCTACAAAATCTTCTATTCTATTTATAATCTCAATAACCTTCTCTATTTCCCCAACTTTCATCAAAAAAGAAGCATAGTCATATAAAAACTCGGGATGCATATAGCCCAATTCTTCCAGAATTTTGTATAAAGAACGGCTTTTTACAAACTCTTTTTTATCTTTATATATGTTTGCCAATTGTAAGACTATGGGAGGATAGATTCCTTTTTCTTTAATAGTTTTTTCTAAAAGATTTATTGCATCCTCTATTTTGCTTTTTTCCAGCAAAGTATGAGATTCTAATAAAATTTTTTCCAGATCCTCATTTCGCTCATTTATAATTGGCGTTTGTTTAATTTCTATATATGTTTCCTTCCCATTTATTATGACTGGTATCTTGTCTTTAGGATTATATACTCCTTTTTCTATAAGGGCACCTGCTGCAATGAATTTGCTTTTTTCCGGGAATCTATTGGACTGTAAAATCCTTTTTGCCAGTTCATCTCCCCATCTATCGGTAAAAAGTATTAACTGTCTTAACATATTTTCACATATTTCATCACAAACATCTTTTTCTAATATTTCCAGTAAATAGGATAAATAATACATCCTTATAAATCCATTATCTATTATTTTCTTTAATCCGTCTTTTTGATCATCTGATTTTTTGATTATATGTTTCAAATCCTCTAAAGACAATATTTCGTATTCCAATTCAAAAGCAGGGATCACCCCATCCTGAATTAATATTGCTATTTTAGCAATATCAGAAGCAAAAAAAATTGTCTTTGAAATTTTATCCCATAAGTTAGCCGCCTGTTTATATTTTTTCATATTAAAACATGCAACACCAGCTAAATAGTAATTTTCCCAGCTTATATGGTATCCCTGCCATTTATTAAAAAGTTCATAGATCAAATAATGGTCTTTTAAAGCTGCGGCAGATTTTATTATCATTATTACATATTCTTTTACTGAATCGGGTAAAAAAACGTTGAACATTTTTCTTAATTTTTCAAATTCTTCTATTGCTTTTTTTAGAAAAAATCTTGCCTGGACTTCATTCCCTATAGATGAGTAAATCTGAGAAGCTAAAGCATAACTATATACGTTGGGGTTCATCTTTTCCTCACTGCTTGTAAACAATAACTGCAAATTATATAGTGCTCCCTCAGAATCTCCTAATAAAAACAACGTCAGAGCTATATTATTTCTCAGTACCGCATTATCATCGATTTCCAGGGCTTTATAAAAGTATTCCTTTGCCTTCTTAAAGTCTCTTTTTTCTAAATAATCTTTTGCTTTTTCTACTAATTTTTCATATTTTTCTATATTTTTCATGTCATACCATCCTATTCCAATTTATTATATCTTTTCCCCGGAATTTAAAACATCGCTTTCGCTGTATACACCCAGTTTGCTGGCATCCCTTTTAATGGCGCATTTCCAGCAAAGGGCAACGTATTTGTCCTTTGCACCGATTACTACCTGCTCCTGTTCTTCAGTTACCCTGTAGCTTACCGAAGCATTCTGTTTGCAGTCCTCGCATACCGCGTGAAGTTTGGTAATATCATCGGCAACAGCTAAAAGCGTAGGCATTATTCCAAAAGGCCTTCCCTTATAGTCCATGTCAAGCCCGGATACAATCACCCTTTTTTCGTAAATTCGAGATAAATCTATTATGGCCTGGATGGCATCTTCCGGAAGAAACTGCGCCTCATCGATGCCTATCACCTGTACATTTTCGGAAGCCTTCAAGATATCCTCACCGCATGAAATCTCTTTTGCCTCGAAGGTATTACCGTTATGCGACTTAACCTCGCAAACGCTTCTTTTATCAATAACGGGTTTTAACAATACCACCGACTGTCCGGCAATCCTGCATCTTCTGAGCCTTCTAATGAGTTCCTCCGTTTTACCTGAAAACATGCTTCCACAGATAACCTCTAACATCGAATCCCTCCATAAAAACCCTTTGTCTAAGTACAATTTCTACAAGAAATAACAAAATTCCTGTTAACCAAATACAAAAATTATAAGCCTCAAGCTATAAGACTTGCATTTGCTCGCTTTGTCCAATAAAAAAGCCCGCCGAGTATTGCGGACACCTTAGAAAAAGCGAATCTTTTTTTAAATTTATGTATAAACTATGTATATACAAAAGAAAAGGAAGGTGGTATAATGGAATCAAACGAACAGAAAGAGGTGCCTCTTATGACAGCAAAGGTGCAAAAATGGGGAAACAGCCTTGCAATCCGTATTCCAAGCGTGATTGCTGAACAGCTGGCGATTCGCCAAGGCTTAGAATTGGAAATGGTTATTGAGAATCAAGCGATCAAGTTGATCCCAAAAAAGAAAAAGCCGACATTAGAAGAACTTTTAGCCAAAATAACACCGGAAAATCGCCATGCTGAAATTGATTTTGGAGTAGAAGGGAATGAATTGTTCTGATGCAACCGCCGGATCGCGGGGATCTTGTTTATGTCAATTTCAATCCACAATCAGGGCATGAACAGGCAGGAAGGCGGCCGGGGATTGTTCTATCACCGAAAGCATTTAATCAATCAACAGGATTTGCGGTACTTTGCCCGATTACCCGGCAAAAAAAAGGCTATCCGTTTGAAGTGGAATTGCCAGGAGGCTCGGCTGTTGAAGGTGTGATTTTGGCAGATCAGGTCAAAAGTCTAGATTGGCGCTCTCGACAGCTTCAAATAATAGGACGAGCACCCAATGAAATCGTTTCGGACTGCTTGGATCTGATTCATACTTTTCTTACATGATTGCATGACCCGATCGTCCCTGCGTTAAGAAGGTATTACCGTTATGCGACTTAACCTCGCAAACGTTTTTTTTATCAATAATGGGTTTTAGTAACACCACCGATTGTCCGGCAATCCTGCATCTTCTAATCCTTCTTATCAGCTATCCGGTTTTCCCCGAAAACATACTTGTGCATATAACCTCTAACATCATATCCCTCCATTAAAAATTTTATAAAGAGTCCCTTATAGGTAGGGTGACGTCCTAATACAATTATTTATGTATAGGTTCAGCGACACCGTTCCACCCCAGATAGAATGAAACAGCCGCGGGCTTCGCCACAAAGCCACTACTCCCCTTTAAAGGAGATACCTTATAAGCCTTTTCAAAAATATTTAAGGCACCATTTATATCGGCATGTACTTTCCATCCACATGAACATTTATATAATCCTCTGTATACTCTATTTGATGCCAATACTTTGCCGCAGGCATGACAAGTTATAGATGTTCTACTTTCATTAATATCATCTCGAACCATTATACCCGCTAAAGCACCTTTATATTTCAACATTTCAATCAATTTTCTATATGGCCAAGCATGCAGTCGCATTGAATCATTAAAATTAATATTTTTTCGAATACCATTTAAATTACCAACTGCAATTTCCCCAACTTTATTCTCTAAGCATTGTTCAATAAAGTGCGTTGTAGCTATATGCAATAATTGCTCTACCTGTCTATTTTCTCTATGAGATATTTGCTTCCATCTTTGAGAATTGGTTTTAAGATTTTTACGTACCTTTTGCCAATACCTGCGGACAGATTTAATTAACCTTCCGGAATAAAGAAAAACTTTACCATCATCGAAAATACAGGCCATAAGTACTGTTTCTCCAACATCTATTGCTACTTTTTTTATCCCATCATTTGCTTTTTCACAGACTTCCACTACCAGACGAGCTTCAAGTTGCCCGCATTTTTTATCGTAGGTAATGGTGAGCTGACGTACGCGCTCAAAATTAATATCTTTTCTGTAAGATATACTAAAAGAGACATTTTTTACTCCGTCTCCCCTTTTTCTTCCAAGACTTATAGTAACTTTATTTCCTTCAATTATATAACCGCTTTGAACATATTTTATAGGCGATAGTTGATTTTTAGAACGAAACCCGGGTGCATTATGTTTTGTAACACCTACTTTTTTTAAAGAAAAAAAGGATTTAAATGCTTCCCTGACTTCATCTCTTGTAAGCTGGACGGACATAGAATAATACCCATTTATTCTTTGAAGTTTTTTTCATAATACTATTTAAATTTTTTCTTGATATGTTTACCTTTCCTTCTTCTTCAAATTCTTTTCTTAAGTGCCACAATATACCATTATACACTTTTGTAGCACAAAACATAGCATCTTTTATTATTTTTTCGGTATAATCATCGGCATGAATTTTGGCTTTGATAGTCAATAAAGGCACTCGGGTTCCTTCCTCTCTGCGACTTATATTGAACAATAAGAATTATTAATTCAATGTTATCATTTGATAAGGTAATATTCAAGAAATTATAGGCAAATTTAAAGTGAATTAATTTTCTCATGGTTATATATGATAATATAAAAAACGGTGTGAGATATTTAAATATTTTTGTGAAAATTAAAGTCTATATTAGATAAAATATTTAATTGCTAAATTAGCAGAAAAAAGGTTATTTTGTTTTTTTGCAAGAGGAAAATCCCCAATATTGCAAAGATTTTTCTCCAGGCAACAGTGGAGAATTTTTATGTTAACTTAATGCTTAGACTTTAAGACCAAGCTCCTCGTTGTATTCCCCTTGATAAAGATAAATACCCGATAGCCATTTCTCTATCCTTTTTGCCCATTTTTCATCTAATTTTATTTTTATAATTTCATAAACTAAGATTGGATTATTTGATAATGAATATCTTGGCAAATATAGTACATACTTAGACAAAACTTCTGTTTTAAAACATGTAAACAAAGACCATCCCTTTTTATTAAGATTTATTTTATCAATAAATTTTTCAATTTCATTTTTAAATTCTTCTAATTTATTTTTAGGTACAACTCCTACATCGTAAATTTCTCTAAAAATCCTTTCTGCTTCTGACTTTCTCTCAGACATCCATCCTGCATCAAGAAGACTAAGGGTATCAAAAAACTCCTTTAAATAATTTCCATTCCTTTTTATTGTTGAATAAAATAAAGTCACCAAAGCATATTTATCATATTCTGACAATTCAATTTCTATTTCATTTAACTTATCCAGTAATTTGTTATCTTTTAAAATTGTTTCATAAATATTCTCTTTAGATTCTTTCTTTTGCTTTTTGCTTTTCTCTTTTAAATTATCCTCTAAAAGAAGGGAAAATTCCTCCTTAAAAATTTTTTCTACTACACTTTCATCATAATCCTTGATACCCGTCTCAACTTGGGATATCTCCTTCAATAAAGTTTCTATATCTCCTTTCCCCTTCTTCCACAACCATACAATGGAAAATTTAATCAACTCCTCGGAGTAAACTTTCTTTCTTCCAGACTGTAATCCTTCTTTGAAGACCCACATATAAACATTAGGTTCATTTTCAAAAGACTTAAACTCGCTTTGAGATATATTATATTCTGTATTATCACTCTTATTTCTAATTTTTCCATCTTTATAAAAGTACCTTCTCAAAACTCTTCCTATCCTTTGGACTAAAGCATCAAGAGGACAAATTTCAGTAAAGAGAACATCTGCGTCTATATTAAGAGAAGCCTCTACAACTTGTGTAGCAACAAGAATTTTGCCAATATTTTCCGTAGAAGGTTTTGGATTCTCGAATTTTTTAATGTATTCATTTTCTTTGTTTTTTCTATCTTCAAAGGTAAAACGAGAGTGCAATAAGAAAATATTATCTTTTAAGGGAGAAGAAGTTTTATTCATTAATTTTTCATAAACCCTTTGAGCAAAATCAACGGTATTTAAGATTACAAGAACTCTTTTACCTTCATTAGCTTTCTTAATTATTTCTTCTATTTCTCCTTCCGGCAATTCAAATTCTGGGTTTTTCCCTTCTTTTTTATTTTCTATTAACTTAATTTTAAGTTTATGCTTAAAGATCTTTTGAAAATTCTCTTTCTCTTTTTCATAAATGTTTACTATTTCAAGATCAATCACTAAACTTCTTATCCTATTCTCTATGAATTTAGGTAGTGTTGCAGTCATTAGTAGAAATTTTCCGCCCATTTTGTAAATCCATTCCATAAACTTAGTGATTATTGCACAAGCTTTTGGGTCGTAAGCTTGTACTTCGTCAATTACAAGACGAGAATAAGAAAGAGTCGCAAACACTTTTTCATAACCAGGTGGTCTTAAAGCATATGGGAAAAACTGATCTCCTGTGGAGATTATTACTGGATAGGAAAGCTGTTTTGCAAGTTCATAAGATTTCATTGTGTTAGTTTCGTCAATCCCTTTCTCTAATATATACGCATCAGCATCCGAGTGTAGAAGCCCTGTTGTATTTTCCCCAAATATTTCTCCTGCTCTTTCATAAATCTGATTAACTGCTGAGCGAAGAGGAAGAGTATAGAAGAACTTATTTCCTTTTCCCCATAAAAACGCAAATTCAGTTTTGCCATACCCAGTAGGTGCAATTAGTATAATATTTTTGTCTGTCTTTCCGTCTAATACCTTGAACTGCCATGCATAATCTCTAATCTTATTTCCAATTACATCTTTAACCTCATTTTCTCTTTTGGGTTCTATTTCCACTTCATTTAGATTTTCTCCTTCCTCTTCGCACCATGATGCAAAATGGTCACATCTTTGCAAAAAACCTGATATCAATATCCATTCTTTCTTTATTTCTCCTCTCAATGGTTCATAGTCAAATTTATACGGAGGAACTGCAAGATTCGTAAAGCTTCTTCTATTTATAATACTTTCAGTCCATTTTTTATTTATGCCGATAAAATCTTTATATTCATTAAATGACGAAAATTCTTGAGATAGATTTTCCTTTAGGATTTCACCCCATTCCTCCATTACCTTCTGGCACAATTTTATAAAAATTTCATTATGTCTTGAGATAAAGTCATCAAAATTTTCTCTCCAGTGATGATAAGCAATAGATGAAATTATAAAATTTAAGTAATTTTCATTATTAAACTTAGCTTTTAATTTATCCTTATCAACCCAAAAAACAGAAAATAAGGAATGGGGAATCTCATGATATATATCCCAGGGTTTATAGTGTTTATTACCAAGAGACTTTATTTGAAAAGAGGGCAAAACTTTTCCAAGGTCATGTAAAAAGATAGCAATTTCTATTGCTTCTATTAAATCAGCGCTATTTATTTTGTTAAGTTTTCTCTTAATATTTTCGAATACTTTTAGTACATCAGAAGTATGCTTTGATAAAGTTACTTTCTTCCCATCTTTAACATGGGATTTTGCTAAAATCTCAATCATTTTAACCCTCCTTTAGATCTGCAAAGAATATAGGTATTTTTTCTTTTGTATCAAAATAAGTGGAAATATCCCCTAAGTTTCCATCATTAAGCTTTGTTTTTATATAATCAAAATTTCTTACCCCATCCTTTATCTTGTAAAATGTGGTGAGGTTATAAATTAGCCCATTTATTTTGTCAAATTCAAATTTACATCCTATATTAAAAATCCTTTCAGGAATCCAGAAGAAATAACCATAATTTCCGTTTGTCTCATGAACTTCAAGCTCAATATCTTCTAATTCTTTTATTACGATCCAATCTTCAGCTCTTCCAAGATGTAAGGGAGAATATCTATTAGCTGGATTTTCAAATTTTTGTTTGATTTCATCTAAAAAGGTATAGTCATGGTGATACAGATAAATTAAAATTTGAACATCATTCAAAATATCAATAAGACAAAGAGATTGCCCTCCAATATGTTCAATATGTCCTGCAACAAATCTATTTTCTATAGAACCAAATCTCCCTATATGTGCATTTTTACTTAGATTACGAAGCCATATGTATTCAGTGCTTTTAGCCTGAAATTTCCCGCAAATAGACATTTTAATTTGTTTAAGTTTATGATAAGAGCAATTACAGTTTTCCTTGATGCATGGTTCTTCTTGATCTGGTAAGTTTCTTATTCCAAGGATATTTGCTATCAAGCCAAGAACTGTGGAATATGGAGGAAGAGGATAAGTATGTCTTCTTTGATAGGTGAAGGGCATTCTATAATGAGATTGAGGTTGATATATTTTAATTTTTAGTCCCCCGATAGTTTTTGTATCCATTCTAATCTTCCCTTTCCTTATTGCTAAAGTCATTTAATTCTCTAAGAAAATCATCCCAATTTTCTGTTATTTTCACTTTTGAATTTAGTTCATTTATCTTATTTATTAGCTCTTCTTTTCTCTCTACTCTCACTTTTTCGCTATCCATTAGGAATACTTTTTCCTCAATCCAACCATTTCTTAAAGCATCAAAAACTCCTATAACCCTATGGGTTTTTCCCTCAAGTGGGCTTATGTCGAGGTATGAATGAAATATAGGGGATGGGACTTTAACATATCCAGCAATTAAAAAAAGTGGAACAATTGTATTTGACTCATTGCTTGATTGAGCATAAAAACCATTTTTGATGGCATTAAGGATTTGTATAACACGGTTTTTCTTTTCTTCTTCGTTAACTTCAAAAGTTATTTTGTATTTGTTATCATATATTTTCGTCCACTTAATAGTTCCATTTTCTACTTTATATTTATTATCTTCACTATTCATAAGCCCAACATCTCTTATTTCTTTCCGGTTCTGATCTGGTAATACTATCTCTATTGTCCCATTATTAAACTTAGGTTCTTCATTAATTATCCACTCATCTTTCCCCAAAACATCAATATCAATAGTAAAGCTCACTTTATAAAAGGAATGGTGTTCCTCTTTATTATAAAGATCAGGAGTCACGTCAAGTCCTTGTCTTATCCCTCTATTAACAAGATCATGATTTGCATAAAAAGCCATATCACCCTCATAAGGATCTAAACCAATAGCTTTGGTAATACCCACAGGAGATTTTCTTGTGATTGAAGACTGTTTTCCTATAGTATACATATATCCAAAGGCATCAAGCTCAGGACTTGTTAAAATATCATCTTTTGTAATATCAAACTGAATAACCTCTTCCTTTTTTATTACTGTACTTTCTTTCCAACCACAAGATTTTACTAATGTTTCAAAAAGATAATGCCTTATAGCAGGTTTTCCAATGAAACTAACTATTTTATTGCCCTGTTTTAATTTTTTAATAGAAAGGATATTCCCGCCAATTTTTTCATCCCTATTTAATGCAGAGGCCTTAAAAATAATAGTAAGAGTTATATGTTTTAATTGATTTTTACTAATGTTACTCATCTTTACACCCTCCTTATTATTTTTCAATTTCCTCAAATTTTTCTAACAATCCGCTTAAAAAAGAATAAACAAGAACTTTAAAACTTTCTACGGAATACCTTGGATTAAAGGCTTTTATTAGGCTCTGATCAACTTCTTGCTGTGCATTGACAAATTCTCTTAAAATTATGTAAAAAACTTCATCCCTCTTCCCAAGTCTTATTAGCTCGAGTATTCTAAAAGTTATACTTTTAGGAGCCTTTTTATCACTATCGTAAAATCTCTCGTAAACTTTAGAATGTCTTAAATTTTCTCCATATTTTCTTAATCTATCACACAATTCACTAACATTTTGAAAAGATATATCCTTGTATAGTCCCCAAAATTTATCTTTATCATCACCTTCTATATTTCTTGCTGCATACTCCAATAATTTCTCCAGCATAAGACCAAGATCTTTATAACTATTAATAGCTTTTTTAAACGAATCAAATTCAATCTTATTCTGTTTTATCTGCTCTTCTAAATTCTTTTTTATCTCTTCAAAGTTTAAGTTTTCACTCATACAAAAACCTCCTTATTACTTTTTCCTCAATCAACGTATAAAGTTTGAACAATTTCTGGGAAAAGGCAATCAAGTTGTTTCCTTTGTTCCTTTCAAGTTTAACATTATCATTTATAAACTTATTTTCCTGTTTTTCTCTTTCAGATTTTAACGCAATTCTAAAAATTCTTTCAGCAAATTCTAAAATTCCTTTAAAATTACTGTTTAAAACCATGTTCAAAACATTAAATTCTCCAATGTCATTTAATAAGCTTGCAATCTCTCGATCAGAAAGAAGATATACAATTTCATACGGTAAAGAAAAGAAATCTATTCTATCTTTATTATCAATCTTATATTTACTGACAACTTCAATATTCATTATGGTCCATTTCCCAAGTTGAATATTAAGTTTTAAAACCATTTCAATAAGTGACATGCCAAGAAGCTCTTTGGTGGTTGCGACATTCTCTTTTTCAAAAATTTGTCTTGCATATTTGTTTAAGTGCCACATTATTTCGAAAGATGGAGTGTTTATAAAGATTTCCGAACCATTACGAAGCCGAGTTAAAGCAAGATGATGATGAATAATTAGAAAAGCACAGAGAGGACAAATGTAAAGACTTTGATTGTTATTCCAAAAACTGTTGGGAAATTCTCCTAAGGATGGACCTAAAATTGCATTATGACGTATATCAAATTTTTTAATACTTTCTAAAAATTTCTTTAAACCCCTGCTTTTTAAATCCTCAACTTCTGAGTTAGGTAAAGCAAATCTTCTATAACAAAGATTACAGTAAAATGATACATCATTTTCTTTAATTTTTGAAAGATTTTTTACAAAATAAGGAAAACTACTTATCCATGAAGGCTGCAAGTAATTCCTATACAAATTGGATTTTCCTACAATTGAAGATATTTTCTCTTCTTCTGAAAAATATCTTCTCTCAACATCCAATTCATTAAAGATAATCTTTTTAACACTTAGAGATCCATCATCATAAAAATTAAAACAACAATCGAGAGGTAATTTTTCAACCTCCTCCACAGATCTCAATAGCCCAATCACCCCCGCATTATATAGCCAGTTTCCAGGATATAAAGTAATCACATCATCCTTTTCCATCCCTATACCACCTCCACCATTCCGAACCCCTCACTTCGTCTAAAGCCTATCCCTAAAAAATAGATATCTCTTAAATCCTCGGGGTCTCCGAATAATTTGAAAGCTCCTTTATAAACCGTTAATGTCATATATTCTTTTCCTGTCTTTTTTATAAATGATTCTATTTTTTCTTTTATAATTTGTTTTCGAAGATCAAGAGGTGTAAAGCAAAGATCCCTTTTTAGGCCATAACCTCTGTAATTCATTAAAACCGTGTTCATTATATAATTTAATTCTATTTCAAAATTTTCATTAATGGGCGTTAGAGGCTTTCCATCCTTACCCCTTATATATAAGGGAGATAATGTCTTAAAAACCACCTCATTATTTGTTATGGATTTCTCTCTTATTAACCTAACTGAGCCCCTTTTCAATTTAAAATCTTTATATTTAAAATTGGGTATATTTAAAAGTCCATTGTAAATTCTTAATACAAATTCTGCATCAGGATAGCTTACGTTAAAAAAAAGTTTTAATGGTTCTTCCTCATTAGCAGACTCAAAAAAGTCTCCCACCAGTTTATAATTTCTCAGAAACACCGAAAAACAGAAATTTTTGCTTCTCTTATTGTTCTTTATTCCATCTCCATCTCTATATGTATATAAGCCCACATAGTTAAGAGAAAACTTCTCTTGTTTCTCTCGAATAAGCTCTTCCCAAACCTTCGTTTTAATCCCACATAGTTAAGAGAAAACCTAAAAATAAGAAAGAGAAATATGTCCCTCTTACTCCGTTTAAATCCCACATAGTTAAGAGAAAACGCGATATATCGAAGTTTGAAGAAGTATTCCGCCGTGCCGGTTTAAATCCCACATAGTTAAGAGAAAACATTATGAGAAAAATAGCTTGACTTCCTGCGTTTTTGGGTTTAAATCCCAAATAGTTAAGAGAAAACTCTTTTCTACACTATCAAAAACTCCTTCTCTTTTGAGTTCGTTTAAATCCCACATAGTTAAGAGAAAACATCTTTGAGTATGTCTTTAACTTCGTTCACCTCAAGGTTTAAATCCCACATAGTTAAGAGAAAACTTTTCGTAGTCCTGCACCCGCTCAATTTCCTCAAATTCGCGTTTAAATCCCACATAGTTAAGAGAAAACAAGCAAGGGAGCTTACTCAAAATGCAGTTTGAGATTAAGTTTAAATCCCACATAGTTAAGAGAAAACGCAACTGGAGCGTGCCCATTCTGGTGCAGTCCACCAGGTTTAAATCCCACATAGTTAAGAGAAAACCAAGCCATCCTTCCCGATTCCTTCTCCAAAACACCGCTTTAAATCCCACATAGTTAAGAGAAAACTGTTTCCGGATCTTTGTCTGGATCACGCCATGCGTCTTTAAATCCCACATAGTTAAGAGAAAACGCAGACATTGCCCAATATGGGATTGCCTTCTTTACAGCTTTAAATCCCACATAGTTAAGAGAAAACAGACTATGCGCAAAACTTCGATGATTACCGGGAGAACTTTAAATCCCACATAGTTAAGAGAAAACGAATTTAGAAGCTTGAAAATAGGGACTGCTGCTGACTTTAAATCCCACATAGTTAAGAGAAAACCAGGCCACTGGGCCGAAGCCGCTATCGAGGCGGTCAAGACTTTAAATCCCACATAGTTAAGAGAAAACGCAGGGTTTCCTCGCCATTCTACTTCTACGTCCCTGCGCTTTAAATCCCACATAGTTAAGAGAAAACTTGCACAACGTTTAAGAGAAACAGAAAAACAAATAGAAACTTTAAATCCCACATAGTTAAGAGAAAACGTATATTGTTATGTGATGGAAAACAGCCTTGCACGACAGCCTTTAAATCCCACATAGTTAAGAGAAAACTTTAACTTCTGCGTCCGGGACCACAGCTACCACCAGCTTTAAATCCCACATAGTTAAGAGAAAACTTGTCTTAGTGCATTCTTAGTCTGTCTTGCTACTTCTGACTTTAAATCTCACATAGTTAAGAGAAAACTTATTGTACATCGGATAAGCACAAGGCTTTTTCGGCTTATACTTTAAATCCCACATAGTTAAGAGAAAACATAAAAAATTTTATGATTTCTTTGGTTTGGATATTAACACTTTAAATCCCACATAGTTAAGAGAAAACCCGATTGAGACCGGCTCGTTCGAGCGGTAGACTTCCTGCTTTAAATCCCACATAGTTAAGAGAAAACTGCTTTTCGCAAAAAATCTTCTTGAAAGCTTAAATTCTTTAAATCCCACATAGTTAAGAGAAAACTATTTCTCGTCTGCTTAACCCTGTATACGCCTCTAGAAGTTTAAATCCCACATAGTTAAGAGAAAACCATAATTGAACTCACCAACGAATACCGATCCATTCCGTTTAAATCCCACATAGTTAAGAGAAAACTTCGTATTTTCTAAACAAAGTCCCGCACCGACATATCAGTTTAAATCCCACATAGTTAAGAGAAAACTGGAGAAGAAACAGGGAGGAATGGCTTGTTGTGATGGTTTAAATCCCACATAGTTAAGAGAAAACTTTTGACCAATTTTGTATTTCATAACAGTTTTAGCGGTTTAAATCCCACATAGTTAAGAGAAAACATGGCTTAATTCGCTACACTTTCCCTGCTAATCCTTGTTTAAATCCCACATAGTTAAGAGAAAACCGGGAATACGAAGAGGAACAGAAGCAAATTGCACAACAGCGTTTAAATCCCACATAGTTAAGAGAAAACTGTTGTTATCACAAAACACATCTTGAATTAAATAAAACGTTTAAATCCCACATAGTTAAGAGAAAACATTCACCCCATCGTAAAACGGATATTTTTTATCCTTGTTTAAATCCCACATAGTTAAGAGAAAACACCAGTGCCAGGAAGCGGGAGTGCCGTTCTTCTTCAGTTTAAATCCCACATAGTTAAGAGAAAACGTATTCTAATTGTCACCCGTTTTTCTTCTTTTTCTTCGTTTAAATCCCACATAGTTAAGAGAAAACTCTGATACCTTATCAGAAGGATGGCATTATTTTGCTTGCGTTTAAATCCCACATAGTTAAGAGAAAACATTTAGATCATAGGCCAATATGATAGAATAGTAAGAAGTTTAAATCCCACATAGTTAAGAGAAAACTATTTGATAGCCAAAGCCCTGAATGTAAATGAAGCCGTTTAAATCCCACATAGTTAAGAGAAAACAAGCGAAAAATTAAACAAGTTTGTTGGTGGGTTTTTATGTTTAAATCCCACATAGTTAAGAGAAAACTATGTATGAGTTGGTTTGCTATCGCTGCTGCAAGATGAGTTTTGCCTGTCCCTTTTGGCCCGCATATGAATAACCCGTTACGCCCGTTTAAATCCCACATAGTTAAGAGAAAACTGTAACAAGCCCATCAAACAGGTTCACCGTAGTTGACAAGTTTAAATCCCACATAGTTAAGAGAAAACTATGCTAAACGACAAACGAATATACGAAGAATTCTCTGCGTTTAAATCCCACATAGTTAAGAGAAAACCTTCTAGTACCATTTCGGCTAACTCGAACAGAGATATGTTTAAATCCCACATAGTTAAGAGAAAACTAAAATAACCAACGATAGTAAAAACAATTTTTTCATCGTTTAAATCCCACATAGTTAAGAGAAAACTCTTTACGTTTACATTAGTGAGACACCACTTCAGGATGTTTAAATCCCACATAGTTAAGAGAAAACATTTTAGTACACCTCCTCAATCTCCACATGAACCCTGTTTAAATCCCACATAGTTAAGAGAAAACCTTTCCTTATCATCGTAGCCGGCATCTCACGCCAATTCCGCATGTTTAAATCCCACATAGTTAAGAGAAAACTAAGCCCGCTGGAGGTATTTCAGGCGTCGTTTCATTTTGGTTTAAATCCCACATAGTTAAGAGAAAACACGAAGAAGCCAGACGTAGATAATATTATCAAATTCGGTTTAAATCCCACATAGTTAAGAGAAAACCATAAGCTCCCCTCCATATTCCCCCACATATTAGCCGTTTAAATCCCACATAGTTAAGAGAAAACTTCTAAAAATTGTTCAGCATTTTTTTTGAAATCTTCAGTTTAAATCCCACATAGTTAAGAGAAAACGAGGACAATTCCTGTTTCAAGTATCTTACGACAGCCAGTTTAAATCCCACATAGTTAAGAGAAAACGAAGTTCATCTTCTTCCTCCAAGAGCTCCTTTATAAAGGCTGAAAACCTCTGGGGGTTGACCGTCTCATAGACCAAGGATTCAAATCCGTTAGCCTTGAGCCAATTGTAAACCTCCTGCTTGAATTGTTTAAATCCCACATAGTTAAGAGAAAACAAAAGCCTTCTTAAACCGCCGCTGGCCCGTATCCTTGGTTTAAATCCCACATAGTTAAGAGAAAACTGATTTTCGAAACACCTCGTGTGTTAGGTATAGATGGTTTAAATCCCACATAGTTAAGAGAAAACACATAAATACGAATGTCACCATTACTTAATAATTGAGCAAGTTTAAATCCCACATAGTTAAGAGAAAACTCGTGATATACACGAATCGTTGTAGTTGAATAATATGTTTAAATCCCACATAGTTAAGAGAAAACGCATTTAGAGCATTCATATATTCTGTTTCAGTTACAATGTTTAAATCCCACATAGTTAAGAGAAAACTACATGAAGATGCGCGAGGCCAGATATGCAGAGCTTGGTTTAAATCCCACATAGTTAAGAGAAAACCCTGCAGCCTGTGCAATCTTCCAGAATGTCTCGGCCGTTTAAATCCCACATAGTTAAGAGAAAACACTATGACTTTAGGCATCTTTTTTTCAATGATGCGCGTTTAAATCCCACATAGTTAAGAGAAAACGCAGGCTGGTTTCGATGTCTACTGGTTCTCCTTCCATCGGTTTAAATCCCACATAGTTAAGAGAAAACTTAACAGTATCCCCACGCCAGAATTAAACCCGTACCAGGTTTAAATCCCACATAGTTAAGAGAAAACTTCCCGACGAAATGGGGAAGGGTTTTTCTTTTAATTGTTTAAATCCCACATAGTTAAGAGAAAACACGAAATTGGGATTGCGGATACATACGATGAAAGCAAGGTTTAAATCCCACATAGTTAAGAGAAAACTTCCAGCCCCTCGTTACGTTGCGTTCGGACCGCCCCCCGTTTAAATCCCACATAGTTAAGAGAAAACATGTAAACATAGAAAGCGGGTCAATTTACGTCCAGCGTTTAAATCCCACATAGTTAAGAGAAAACGAATGGTTAACTGGGGAGGTGTTGGGAAGCGGAAGGATTAGTTTAAATCCCACATAGTTAAGAGAAAACGGTATTTCTTCTCCTTCAAGCACAATCTTTTCACCCTCGTTTAAATCCCACATAGTTAAGAGAAAACGATAAATATTGTCCCACTTGCCGGATAGTATCTCCACGTTTAAATCCCACATAGTTAAGAGAAAACCTAAGTAAACCCTAATTACAGCCCGAAAGTCTTTTTAGTTTAAATCCCACATAGTTAAGAGAAAACGAAAAAAAGTGTAGGCAGGGGAAAATCTACAATAAAGTTTAAATCCCACATAGTTAAGAGAAAACTCCTTTAAAATTTTTTTATTTTTTAACCTTCCTGCACGTTTAAATCCCACATAGTTAAGAGAAAACGAATAAGTCAAAGAACAGGTTTTCAAAAGCAATTGGTTTAAATCCCACATAGTTAAGAGAAAACATCTGAATCAACCACTGTAAGTTCATATTCACCATCGTTTAAATCCCACATAGTTAAGAGAAAACAAAAATATGCTGGAATATCTTCCTTTTCAATTTTCAAAGTTTAAATCCCACATAGTTAAGAGAAAACTTTCAAGTTCCAAAGTGTTTTTTGCAAGAGTAAATTCCCCAATATTGCAAAGATTTTTCCCCAGGCACCAGTGGGGAATTTTTATGTTAACTTAATTGCCTCATGAGTGATTGCCTCATCCTGTAGCTTTGACCATCAAATATTAACAAGTAGCTGTGGTGTATTAGCCGGTCTATCATAGCGGTTGTCATCTGTTCATCATAAAATATTGATGCCCAACGACTGAATTCAAGATTTGTAGTAATAACTACACTCCTGCGTTCGTAGCAATCTGAAATTACCTGAAATAAAAGCTGAGCCCCTTCACGTTCCAATGGAACATAACCCCATTCGTCACAGATTAAAAGATCCAATTTTGAAAACTGTTTCAGTAATCCGGAAAGTTCACCTCTTTTCCTGGCTTCCCCAAGCCTATTTACTAACGCTGCAGTACGGAAAAATTTAACGTTTAATCCTTTTTTGCAGGCTTCTACTCCAATTGCTGTAGCAAGATGGGTTTTCCCCGTTCCTACATTGCCGTAAAGAATTAGGTTCCGTTTTTCTTCTATAAATTTACATTCTTTCAAATCCTTTTGAGTTAGCCCTGTGGGTAACTTTATTTCGTCAAATATGTAATCGGCAAAGGTTTTTATTGTGTAAAATCCGGCTTTTTTAAGAAGCCTTTCTCTTTTTCTTGTTTCTCTGTGTTCAATCTCTAACTTAAGAAGTTTTAAAAGGTATTCGCCGTGACTTTTAGCTTCTATCTTATCGAAGTTTTCTGCAAAATTTTGACTTAGTTTTAATGCTTTACAGCAATCTGCAATTTCATCCCTTAGCATATATATTAGCACCGCCTTTCAAAAAGGCTTTATCGTATTCCTCAGCATTAAAACTAAATGCCTTTAATTCTGGAATTTCTTCAGGAAGTCTTACCAGTTCTAATTGAGGGGTTATACCAGTTATCCTGCTATGGATGGCTATTAAACTGTCTAAATCCTTTACCCCATAAAGTATTGCCTGGGTTACAGCGCTTAAAGCCTTTTCAAAACTGCTTTCTATACAAAGAGAAGCAAGAATCTTAAGTGCTTTACCGCGTTCACTTTTACTACATCCTTCAAGGTATTCTCTGAGAGGATCAGGCAGCATGTTGTAAATTCCTGAATATTTTAGGGCTCCAGGACAGCGGGATAGTTGAGTGAGATAAGGCAGCCAGTCCATGCTTTCCTGTTTGGAATCCCCGTAAAGCCTGCGGTGACGAACGATTTCCCTGTGACTTTCATCCAGCGGTATTACCTCATTAGCCGTTATTTTTACAAGTATTCGGCTATTGGCGTATTTTGGTGCGGTAGAATATATATGTTTCCCTCCATTTAAGCTGAATTTTGCATATGCATTGGTTTTAACAGTTATGTAATCGGCAACCTCATAAGGAATATCAGGAAGTTTAAGCAAAGCTTTTTTATCTTCATTGAAAATCTCTGCGTGAGTCCCGTCCTTCCGGTAGTGCTCACGATACATATCTTGTTCGCATAATTGCAGGAGTTCTCGGTTAAAATCCTCTAACTTTTCAAACTTTGGGACTGGGACTAAGAAGTTACGTCTATGGTATCCTACTTTGTTTTCCACATTACCCTTTTCATGCCCGGCTGCCGGGTTGCAGAATACTGCTTCAAAGCCATAATGCTCTTTGAATCTTAGAAAAGCATCGGTTAGTTTGCGTTCTCCATCCTTTAGGATAGCTGCCACTAATGTGCTCGGGTCATCAAACCATAGTATAGGCGGGACTCCACCAATGTATTCAAATATGTTTTTTAAGCCTTGAAATAGGCATTCACGGTTTTCACCCTTGAAAAGTTGGGTAAATCCAGCATTACTATAAGGGAAAGATACATTAAGATAAAAACCGTGATAAAGTATTCCATTTTCGTAAAAGTCAGCTTCACCGAAATCAACCTGTGCTTCACCTGGAATGTGCTCTAACGGCAGACAGCAAGAATTATCCTGATAAATCTCTTTCTTTTTCGATGCTACATAAGCTGCAACTGTGCGATAAGAACAGTTAAAATTATCTTTGTATTTTTCGCAAAGCCTATCATAAATTCTCTTAGCGGTATGACGCTGCTTTTTTCGAGCTTTTTTATCTTCTTCAAGCCATTGGTCTATATCAGCTTTGAAAGGGTTGAGTTTTGGAAATGCATTTTCGATTTCCTTAGCTTTAAGTTTCATATTCCAGTCCTCTTGATAGATGTATTTACGCACTGTTTTTCGATCTTTTTTGAACTCACGAGCTATCTCACTGATATTTTCTCCTTTAAAAAAGAACGAATGTCTGATATCATTAATTTGGGTCATTGTAAGCATCCTCCAATCCTCCCTTGCAGTTTTTGTCCTTAACTACAAGGGTAATATTTTTTATGGGTGCCTGCAATGACCTTTGCATATTTGGGGATTTTTGAGTTGCAAAAGTGGGGATTTTATTTTGCAACTCTGTCCATTTTAATTATGCAATAAACATTCCAAAGGAACAACCTTATAATAGAATTTGTTTAAATCCCACATAGTTAAGAGAAAACGCTTCAATGTTGATAAGAATTCAGTTCTTACCATATCCCGTTTAAATCCCACATAGTTAAGAGAAAACGAAATATTGTTTTGCTTCTTTGAGTAGTTCCTTTTTGTTTAAATCCCACATAGTTAAGAGAAAACTCAAAAAGATTCCCAGCGAAGAAATTATACCGTTATGGAGTTTAAATCCCACATAGTTAAGAGAAAACATTGCAGATGATATCATGTGATTTAATACCTTCATCGTTTAAATCCCACATAGTTAAGAGAAAACTCTGCGCTCATGAGTTGGGACATGCTTTCCTTCATCCCGTTTAAATCCCACATAGTTAAGAGAAAACTTTACTTTTGTCTGAACCACGTTGTAATCATACCCTGGTTTAAATCCCACATAGTTAAGAGAAAACTTTTTTTGTGAAACTGTTGAGCGCGTCACACACTCGTTTAAATCCCACATAGTTAAGAGAAAACGAAATTAGCGAGAAAAGGAAGCGGCTAATTCGGACACGCGTTTAAATCCCACATAGTTAAGAGAAAACTTAAATCCATCTACGAAATTGGAATTGCAGATACTTACAAGTTTAAATCCCACATAGTTAAGAGAAAACAGAGAATCCCTGAAATTCTTAATATAACTGCACTTGGTTTAAATCCCACATAGTTAAGAGAAAACACAAATCTCTAACTTACTGTCAACCCACTATCCTCATAGTTTAAATCCCACATAGTTAAGAGAAAACGAAGAAGGTCGTATGGCTATCAGAATATAAAGCTGAGAAAGTTTAAATCCCACATAGTTAAGAGAAAACTGTCAAATTGTAAGAGAAAACTTTTTCGAGTTGTTACGTTTAAATCCCACATAGTTAATAGAAAACGATAGAGAGATAGAATTTATAAAGCGAAATTACCAAAGTTTAAATCCCACATAGTTAAGAGAAAACAAACCCGTACCAGCGTGACAGAATACGTCACACTATATGTTTAAATCCCACATAGTTAAGAGAAAACCGGATTATTCCAGAAAGCAGAGGACAGCGATTTTCTATCGTTTAAATCCCACATAGTTAAGAGAAAACGAAGGTTGTTCAGCAAACCCTACACGCAAACCACGATTAGTTTAAATCCCACATAGTTAAGAGAAAACGACGCATTGGCAATAAAAAAGAGCTGGGTAAATCCGGTTTAAATCCCACATAGTTAAGAGAAAACTGCTGAAGCAAATATTTTATCCTGAAGTTCTGCTGGTTTAAATCCCACATAGTTAAGAGAAAACGACAATATAATCAAAATAATTGCTGATGCATTGAAGTTTAAATCCCACATAGTTAAGAGAAAACCACATATCTCGTTATAAAGCTCAACTATCTCTTTGTAGTTTAAATCCCACATAGTTAAGAGAAAACTGTTAACCAACAAGCCTTATTCGGTTATCAAAGAAAGGTTTAAATCCCACATAGTTAAGAGAAAACAAATCCCAGAGTATTTGAGATTCGCAAAACTTCAAGGTTTAAATCCCACATAGTTAAGAGAAAACGAAGTGAACGAAGCTAAGAAACAGCTTGAAGCACAGTTGGGTTTAAATCCCACATAGTTAAGAGAAAACTTGTTTAATAATTCAACCACGCGCTTTTCCAAGTATTTGTTTAAATCCCACATAGTTAAGAGAAAACCACATTGCCAATACTACTGGCCAGGACTTTTCTAACGGTTTAAATCCCACATAGTTAAGAGAAAACCCAGTGGTATCTGATGTTGGTTGCTCCAGCTTCTTTCGTTTAAATCCCACATAGTTAAGAGAAAACGTAGAAGCAATAAAAAAAGACTTCCGGTTTCATCTCTGTTTAAATCCCACATAGTTAAGAGAAAACGTAGAAGCAATAAAAAAAGACTTCCGGTTTCATCTCTGTTTAAATCCCACATAGTTAAGAGAAAACGTTGCCACTCTTTCACCTCCCCGTCCGCATATTCAAAAGTTTAAATCCCACATAGTTAAGAGAAAACCTTGGATCTTGCCTTATCCTTCGTTTACATTCCTCCGCGTTTAAATCCCACATAGTTAAGAGAAAACGGGTCTCGGGAGAGCGAGTGCCGTCAATGAAGGTCGGTTTAAATCCCACATAGTTAAGAGAAAACAGTTAAAGAAAAGCCAAGAGACCGCAGAAAAAGAACGCAGTTTAAATCCCACATAGTTAAGAGAAAACGAACCAACATGGCCATGTCCAATTACAAGAAACTGTAGTTTAAATCCCACATAGTTAAGAGAAAACGAGGGCGGTAATCACATTATTTGGTTCGGGCTGAACGTTTAAATCCCACATAGTTAAGAGAAAACAATGCTTCCGCCCATAATTGATCAACTTCATCGTCTGTTTAAATCCCACATAGTTAAGAGAAAACCTGGCCCCTGCTTCGACCAGCCAACGCAAGTATTGCAGGTTTAAATCCCACATAGTTAAGAGAAAACTTTGACATTCCTCTACAAGGCCATGGACGACTGTGTTAAGTTTAAATCCCACATAGTTAAGAGAAAACCAAATTTGAGAGCGCGATTTAAATCATTTACATATACTTGTTTAAATCCCACATAGTTAAGAGAAAACGTAGAGGTTTGATGGAAAAAGTACCTTTTCGTTAGTAGTTTAAATCCCACATAGTTAAGAGAAAACCATCTCCACATTGCACATCAGCTTTTAAAACAGTAATTGTTTAAATCCCACATAGTTAAGAAAAAACAAGTCCAGTCTTCAGATACACCGTCGCCGAAAGTAACAATTTAAATCCCACATAGTTAAGAAAAAACAGCTGTAAGTAAACGTCAATGAACAGCTTCAGACGCATTTAAATCCCACATAGTTAAGAAAAAACTGATACACCAGATACCGACGGAGCTTATATAATCCAGATTTAAATCCCACATAGTTAAGAAAAAACTTCTTCTGATAGACGAAAACATGGCCGCTCCAATGTCCATTTAAATCCCACATAGTTAAGAAAAAACCTGACGCGGACGAAGAACTGGCAAGGATTGAGGAAGAAATTTAAATCCCACATAGTTAAGAAAAAACAGCGTGCCGCCCGCGTTGACAATCCGCGCGTGGTACGAAATTTAAATCCCACATAGTTAAGAAAAAACAACTTTATCGCTAACCTCCTTAGGTGTATTATCTCGAATTTAAATCCCACATAGTTAAGAAAAAACAACTCATCACCCTTTCACATCACTTTCAACTTGCAATTTAAATCCCACATAGTTAAGAAAAAACCTTTTCGTCTTTTTTGCCGAGCTTGATTTTGCCAAGCCGATTTAAATCCCACATAGTTAAGAAAAAACGGAGGAATGCAATATGGTTACGTGCGCAAGGTGCCACATTTAAATCCCACATAGTTAAGAAAAAACATACGAGACTACAACAAAAAGGCTTTAGAAATTGCGCATTTAAATCCCACATAGTTAAGAAAAAACGGCTTGGCTGGGGGTTGAACATGACGACGGGACAAATTTAAATCCCACATAGTTAAGAAAAAACGACTACACCGACCCATTCCTTGACCAGTCTATAGAGGATTTAAATCCCACATAGTTAAGAAAAAACCCTGGTAGGCGACAGATGCTAGCAGGCGTTCTTCTTCATTTAAATCCCACATAGTTAAGAAAAAACGCTCTGGCGTCTTTTCGCTGCTTATTATTGTCGGTAGCATTTAAATCCCACATAGTTAAGAAAAAACAAATATATAATTTAACCCAGAGCAAAAAGCGCAGTCTAATTTAAATCCCACATAGTTAAGAAAAAACGGTGAAGCATAGGAAGGGCAGTGCATAGTAAAAATATGAAAATTTAAATCCCACATAGTTAAGAAAAAACGAATGAGTTTTGAATGGGGGAAATTTAGCAAAAAAGCTTATTTAAATCCCACATAGTTAAGAAAAAACTCGTTGACCGAGGACCCAAGAAGCGAAAAGGAAAAACAGGCTTATAAAGAGATGCGTGACAAGGTGACAATACAGACTATCAGGAGAAGAGCAAGGGAAGTTTTATACAATGAGCAAGCTCCATTGATAGAACGGCTAAAAGCTGCTGAAAAATTGAAAAAGAGCTATGAAAAAGTAGGTGACAAGATAAACAATATCGATAAACATTATTTGAATGGACTTAATAAATACCTTGAAAACTTGAATATAAATAACATAGTGAAAATTGATGAGGAAAGTGGTATAATTACTATCAAAGGCACAACAAATAAGAGTGTAAAAGCTTTCCCTAATGCAGTTGTAGATTTGCTGAATCCCAAGTTGGACAAAATAACCCAGAGAAGATTTTATGACGAAAAAGGTAATGCAAAAGTGGATATCGATTTAACGGATCACGGACATCCCAAAACGCATCCTATTGTCCCTCATGCACATGATTGGAAGAATGGCGAAAGACAAAGGGAATTCAGACCATTAACTGAAGTAGAAAAAGAAAAAATCAAGGATATTTGGAGTGATGAAGAATGATGTATGATACTTATAAGGATTTAAACGAGTTTATTGAGGATTTAGAGAGGATAGGCGAGATTGAGTTTGAGTATAAGGGTAAAGATTATTCACTTTTGTATTATGACAAGATTTATATTTGCGAGTACAATAAACCAGAGACGGAAAAAGAATATGATACGATAGAGGAGTTTTTGGATGATTACAAAATCGATGGTGTCCCAATAAGAGAATTAGCGACAGAAATAAAGGTGTTTGCACATTAGACCACCCAACCAAAGCGGTTGAGGTGGTATTTTTATGCCTTCTTGCAAGGAGGTGAGCATCAAATGGCAGAGAAGGTTTCTAATAAACCAATTTAAATCCCACATAGTTAAGAAAAAACACACATTATCCTACCTGTGAGAAATGCGCACCGTTGCAATTTAAATCCCACATAGTTAAGAAAAAACGTAGTTATTACAGCAAACAAATCCTGATGACACAATAAATTTAAATCCCACATAGTTAAGAAAAAACCCCATTACTGCCCACCTCCATACTCAGCCATCAATTTCATTTAAATCCCACATAGTTAAGAAAAAACTTAGAATAATCAAGGAGGTCGGATAATAATGGCATTAGCATTTAAATCCCACATAGTTAAGAAAAAACCTTGGAACAGAATGAATATGGGGAATATGTAGTCAGATTTAAATCCCACATAGTTAAGAAAAAACCCAGCGATTTGCCTGTAGCGGAATAGCTCTCTCGTAAATTTAAATCCCACATAGTTAAGAAAAAACGGTCGCTGTAGTCGTCCTGGCCATGCACTCTATCACATTTAAATCCCACATAGTTAAGAAAAAACGTTCAAGAATGTTTCCTTCAATGCGATTGAAGTCGGCATATTTAAATCCCACATAGTTAAGAAAAAACCTATCCCCTTCAGGCCAACTTCGCTGTTCAGCTTCCCTTATTTAAATCCCACATAGTTAAGAAAAAACTCTTATTTTGCCTTCTGCCCTTTCATCATTAGCTCATTTAAATCCCACATAGTTAAGAAAAAACGGGAGCTTGCCGAAAGGCTCTCCCGCTCTCCCAATTTTGATTTAAATCCCACATAGTTAAGAAAAAACACCCAGAGGCGTGGCAGGCTCTGTTCTTTTGCAAGCATTTAAATCCCACATAGTTAAGAAAAAACAAATAAAGGAAAGCGACTATGACTTGCAACAATGGCACATTTAAATCCCACATAGTTAAGAAAAAACTGCGGAATGTTTCGGCATCGCCCTGTTTCGTTGCGCTGATTTAAATCCCACATAGTTAAGAAAAAACTATTATAACGATATTGTTATAATCAGCTATTATAAAATTTAAATCCCACATAGTTAAGAAAAAACTTATAGTTAAGGCCCTCGCACTCTGCAAACTCACGAATTTAAATCCCACATAGTTAAGAAAAAACCCACCGCCGCCACCGTAGCATTTGCCACCCATTCCACAATTTAAATCCCACATAGTTAAGAAAAAACCTTCTGTTACGCTTACGCCATCATACGTTACCAAAAAATTTAAATCCCACATAGTTAAGAAAAAACTACAACAGGAAATGTGACTTTTTCAGTTACACCACATACATTTAAATCCCACATAGTTAAGAAAAAACAATTAGGCAAGACGCAGAAGAACTCAAGAAACTTTTATTTAAATCCCACATAGTTAAGAAAAAACGGTTTAACCGGTTTTAAAGATAGATTGGGCAGAGAAATTTAAATCCCACATAGTTAAGAAAAAACTTAGCAGTATAGTAAGATGGCTTGATTATATTGCAACATTTAAATCCCACATAGTTAAGAAAAAACGCAATTGTTCAGAAAACACTTAAACCTAATCATGACTAATTTAAATCCCACATAGTTAAGAAAAAACTCCGTTTAGCCAGCTTCGCCAAGACTTCGTCGTATTCATTTAAATCCCACATAGTTAAGAAAAAACGATATTAATCCACCCGAAACTTTAAGCGATGCTCAGATTTAAATCCCACATAGTTAAGAAAAAACAACCTTGTTTAGATAAACCTTTTGAGGAAGTAACAGATTTAAATCCCACATAGTTAAGAAAAAACAAACCATTTATCAACATCTTCTTTTGACTTAAAATCATTTAAATCCCACATAGTTAAGAAAAAACTGGTGGAATGGAACCCGCACCGAAGCACGGATAATCCATTTAAATCCCACATAGTTAAGAAAAAACTGCCGCCCTGGAGCAAAAGAACCGGGACCTTTCCGCTGATTTAAATCCCACATAGTTAAGAAAAAACGGTGCCCATGTGGCGATTATTGATGACCCGATTAAAAACATTTAAATCCCACATAGTTAAGAAAAAACTATTACCGAGTTGATTTTCACAACGGCTCACAAGTCCATTTAAATCCCACATAGTTAAGAAAAAACTAGCCCCCACAAAACAGGCCCCATCCGCTCAAAGGTATCCATTTAAATCCCACATAGTTAAGAAAAAACTTTTTGTAAGGGTTGCGGCGGACCAGGTTGTTGACCATTTAAATCCCACATAGTTAAGAAAAAACTTGATAGTTCCTGCCGCGGCCGCCTGAGGGCGGATAGATTTAAATCCCACATAGTTAAGAAAAAACAGGATGAACTGCCAGCATCTCGGCAAACAGTGGCCGATTTAAATCCCACATAGTTAAGAAAAAACCGCAAGGAAACCTAATCACCTGCCACACCAGCCCGCATTTAAATCCCACATAGTTAAGAAAAAACGTGGCTATAGATGTTAGCGTTACCCTGTCCTATGCTGATTTAAATCCCACATAGTTAAGAAAAAACTCCATGCCCTCACTCACCGGCTTTGCCGCATGGGTATCATTTAAATCCCACATAGTTAAGAAAAAACTTCACGCCCATGATTTCCGCAGTCTCTTTATATGAGATTTAAATCCCACATAGTTAAGAAAAAACGCTACAGCATCCTGGAAGTTTACCAGGAGCACCCGCATTTAAATCCCACATAGTTAAGAAAAAACGATGGCCACCAGGCTCCGGGGCCGGTGCGGGTACCCAGATTTAAATCCCACATAGTTAAGAAAAAACTTTGCAGTTATTAATGAGACCTGAGATTTTTGCTCAGACATTTAAATCCCACATAGTTAAGAAAAAACTGGTGGAATGGAACCCGCACCGAAGCACGGATAATCCATTTAAATCCCACATAGTTAAGAAAAAACTGCCGCCCTGGAGCAAAAGAACCGGGACCTTTCCGCTGATTTAAATCCCACATAGTTAAGAAAAAACGGTGCCCATGTGGCGATTATTGATGACCCGATTAAAAACATTTAAATCCCACATAGTTAAGAAAAAACTATTACCGAGTTGATTTTCACAACGGCTCACAAGTCCATTTAAATCCCACATAGTTAAGAAAAAACTAGCCCCCACAAAACAGGCCCCATCCGCTCAAAGGTATCCATTTAAATCCCACATAGTTAAGAAAAAACTTTTTGTAAGGGTTGCGGCGGACCAGGTTGTTGACCATTTAAATCCCACATAGTTAAGAAAAAACTTGATAGTTCCTGCCGCGGCCGCCTGAGGGCGGATAGATTTAAATCCCACATAGTTAAGAAAAAACAGGATGAACTGCCAGCATCTCGGCAAACAGTGGCCGATTTAAATCCCACATAGTTAAGAAAAAACCGCAAGGAAACCTAATCACCTGCCACACCAGCCCGCATTTAAATCCCACATAGTTAAGAAAAAACGTGGCTATAGATGTTAGCGTTACCCTGTCCTATGCTGATTTAAATCCCACATAGTTAAGAAAAAACTCCATGCCCTCACTCACCGGCTTTGCCGCATGGGTATCATTTAAATCCCACATAGTTAAGAAAAAACTTCACGCCCATGATTTCCGCAGTCTCTTTATATGAGATTTAAATCCCACATAGTTAAGAAAAAACGCTACAGCATCCTGGAAGTTTACCAGGAGCACCGCATTTAAATCCCACATAGTTAAGAAAAAACGAAGCCTATCAACTTTTACGGTAACCGCCGCCAGACCAATTTAAATCCCACATAGTTAAGAAAAAACGGCCGCCCAAAACCTCGCAAACAACTCTTCCTGCTTCATTTAAATCCCACATAGTTAAGAAAAAACCAACCAAGTCGTTTACAACCTGCTCTACTGGCAGCATCATTTAAATCCCACATAGTTAAGAAAAAACTTGCAGTCCTCGCACTTGCGGAAGTAGTCGTCTTTCCAATTTAAATCCCACATAGTTAAGAAAAAACCAGACGGTCCAGGAATTAAAAACGGTGGCCATCACAGAGCCATTTAAATCCCACATAGTTAAGAAAAAACTCATTCGAGGATTGGGCCTCTCCAGCAGTCTAATCAGATTTAAATCCCACATAGTTAAGAAAAAACTTAAAAATTTGTTTTCCTCCAGTAGCACGTCCACATTCAATTTAAATCCCACATAGTTAAGAAAAAACCGTTCTGTTGTGGGACGACCTGGGCAAGGAAAGTTTTATTTAAATCCCACATAGTTAAGAAAAAACTTTTATGAGAGCGGCTTTCTTTGCCTGCTCCTCGTATTTAAATCCCACATAGTTAAGAAAAAACTGGATTATCTTCTCCTTTCGTGATATAATGAAGCTAAAGGGGTGAAAATTATGGGTATTCTGGATATTGCCATACGAGTGTTTATTTGGACGATCGTGTTGGCTCTTTCAATAATACCCGGAATTATTGTCGGAAGTATTTTAGAAGTTACATTCGGAAAATTGCTGTTCTGGCCTGGATTCATCGTAGGCGCAGCAGCCTTTGTTATCTTTATCGGAGAGAATTTATATGGAGATGGAGGGACCGAACAAAACAAAAATGTTTCCCCATTCACTCTCCAACGTCGCATAAAATTCGCTAAGCGATATTTTAAGGATGAAAATTGAGAATATTAGGCCCACCGACGAAAAGAAAGCGGTGGGCCTTATTTTTTTTAGTTAAGTCCCAAGGCTTGCCGTACCTGTTTTAGATAATCAACTCCGTTAATCTTGCAAACATAATTGAACTTATCGATCTCCATAATCTCTTTTCCATCGAATTTAAATCCCACATAGTTAAGAAAAAACCCTCAACTTCTAGTCGATCATCCTGGACGTCTACACATTTAAATCCCACATAGTTAAGAAAAAACTATAATAAAAGCAGAATAAACAACAGAATGCAATATTGGATTTAAATCCCACATAGTTAAGAAAAAACGAGGTAGAAACTATCGTAGTAATGACCAGCTCACAAGATTTAAATCCCACATAGTTAAGAAAAAACTAATTAGGAGGTGAATTCAAAGTGAATTCATTAAAGCATTTAAATCCCACATAGTTAAGAAAAAACGGAAGGGACGTATGACAATAAAGCCTCTCCGACGCCATTTAAATCCCACATAGTTAAGAAAAAACTTACCGGTGGTTGGTCATCTTTAGAATATATTGAACCCATTTAAATCCCACATAGTTAAGAAAAAACCAGCATATAGACAGCATTTATGTTGCAACTATTCTGTATTTAAATCCCACATAGTTAAGAAAAAACTTGATTAACTTCCGCGTTTATGAGGATGGGACTGACCTCCATTTAAATCCCACATAGTTAAGAAAAAACCGGAGACTGCGCTATTGTGGTTTCAGCCTGGAAAGCTATATATTTAAATCCCACATAGTTAAGAAAAAACAATTCATTAAAGCAGGATAAAAGGCATCAAGTCACGCTCATTTAAATCCCACATAGTTAAGAAAAAACGGAATTAGTCCTTTCGCGGCTAAAAGTTGAAGAAGAATTTAAATCCCACATAGTTAAGAAAAAACAGTCAATTTTTCAGCCCTGTCGCTAGAAAAATTTCGATTTAAATCCCACATAGTTAAGAAAAAACTGGAAAAGATAATATTTTCCAAGCCATGTGTCTTTGATTTAAATCCCACATAGTTAAGAAAAAACTAAGTCACGATTTATAAAATTTACTGTGATGAGAGTATTTAAATCCCACATAGTTAAGAAAAAACTTTGATAATGTCGACATCCACATACTCGGTATCAAATTTAAATCCCACATAGTTAAGAAAAAACGGTGAACCCCTTTACTCCGGTATGTCTCCGGAAGAAATTTAAATCCCACATAGTTAAGAAAAAACTATCATGAATTTGGGCCTGGGTAGCTGCCCCTATATCTGCATTTAAATCCCACATAGTTAAGAAAAAACTAATCCTCAGACATTGCCCAATGGTGCGACTTACATATTTAAATCCCACATAGTTAAGAAAAAACGTCGCATTAGCTACTGCTGAGGTAATATCGGAACCATTTAAATCCCACATAGTTAAGAAAAAACTGAATGCTACAAGGCACGGTGTGGAAGTGTTACATTTAAATCCCACATAGTTAAGAAAAAACCTAACTTGGTACGTGTAGATGTCAAGCCGTTTTTTAGCCATTTAAATCCCACATAGTTAAGAAAAAACACAAACGTTTCCCAGGTGAGTTGTTATATATCCGCAACGCATTTAAATCCCACATAGTTAAGAAAAAACTCGCAAACGAGCGTTTGTAAAGCCTTGCACCTTGACAAAATTTAAATCCCACATAGTTAAGAAAAAACATATTGAGATAATATCAAAACCAAAGAATTTACTTGAATTTAAATCCCACATAGTTAAGAAAAAACTTCCTTCTTTTATTTTTTTCTGCCTTTCTTTTTCAAATTTAAATCCCACATAGTTAAGAAAAAACCCTGCTTAGCCGCTCCAATAACCGTAAGCTTACGCGCATTTAAATCCCACATAGTTAAGAAAAAACCTTAATATACTGCTCAATCAAATACTCGATTTGCATGGCGAATTTAAATCCCACATAGTTAAGAAAAAACCAAATTGAGTTTGATTCGACGGATGTAGGGGAAATTGATTTAAATCCCACATAGTTAAGAAAAAACTTTTAAAAGTATTTCATAGCCAAACGATTCAAGTAAATTTAAATCCCACATAGTTAAGAAAAAACCTGTCAAGCAGTATGGCACTTATGAACCCATACAATAATGCAATATTAGACGGCTTAATAAAATTAGCATTTGCCGGTTTAATACTTTACATGAATTTTTTATACATGGTTAGGAAATTCGTAGTAGGTATTTTATTGGTAATATCACCGATAGTATCAATTTAAATCCCACATAGTTAAGAAAAAACTTATCAAAAAGGGCTGGATTATATAAGGAAAATACTAAATTTAAATCCCACATAGTTAAGAAAAAACAACGAATTTTTTTCCGTTTTCGGCTTTGACGTTGCTTATTTAAATCCCACATAGTTAAGAAAAAACGGGACTCATCTATGACCGCACTAACGCTTGAGGCATTGCCAACAATTTAAATCCCACATAGTTAAGAAAAAACTTGTCGTTTATTGCCTCCTTTATTAAATTCCTCTCATTTATTTAAATCCCACATAGTTAAGAAAAAACGGTATTATCTTTTGCTTTTTTCTGTTTTCCTTTATAAATTTAAATCCCACATAGTTAAGAAAAAACATGCAGTACAGAATGCAGGTTCCACTCCCTCTATCCATTTAAATCCCACATAGTTAAGAAAAAACCAACGGCCAGAAACGCTATCCGTAATAGCTCCACTGCAATTTAAATCCCACATAGTTAAGAAAAAACTCTGTGTGGCAAGTTTGAGCAACCGCATACCACCCATATTTAAATCCCACATAGTTAAGAAAAAACACATCCGCCGCCGACTGGGTACAGAGAAAATGAGAAATTTAAATCCCACATAGTTAAGAAAAAACTATGCGCATCGCTGCTGCTGCCGGCATCGTTTGGAACTGGATTTAAATCCCACATAGTTAAGAAAAAACGTTGAAGATACTGGGTTGGCACGAGCACATTGGCTTATTTAAATCCCACATAGTTAAGAAAAAACGGTTTACAAGGACCTGCACGGTCCTGACAAATACCAAAATTTAAATCCCACATAGTTAAGAAAAAACCATGAATGCGGTAGCTGCATCGGCAACGGCCATGAATGATTTAAATCCCACATAGTTAAGAAAAAACCAATGCTCAACGCATTTTGGCATATTCCCATGTGGCTATTTAAATCCCACATAGTTAAGAAAAAACGTATAGCTTATGCAGAACGTACCGCATCGCAAATTGATTTAAATCCCACATAGTTAAGAAAAAACTAACTCCATCGGCATAGCATCACCTGCCCGTTTACAATAATTTAAATCCCACATAGTTAAGAAAAAACAACATTTTCATCGCTCTTGGCGGCGCACCACAAGGGCATTTAAATCCCACATAGTTAAGAAAAAACGAATTCTGCTCCTCTGATTTCTGGATCAGACCAGAACTTATTTAAATCCCACATAGTTAAGAAAAAACGCGGGCCATTGAGCGGATCGGCTGGCCTACGTTGGGGCGGATTTAAATCCCACATAGTTAAGAAAAAACCGCTGAGCTGGACGAAATAATTACTCGACGGGAAGAAATTTAAATCCCACATAGTTAAGAAAAAACCGATACTTACCAAAACATTGCCACGATTATCAACACATTTAAATCCCACATAGTTAAGAAAAAACTTTTTCAGGTACCTGATTCAATCAGCACACCTCCTTTACGATTTAAATCCCACATAGTTAAGAAAAAACGCGCCATTTCTGGCACCTTTGGCTTATTTTTAAACCATTTAAATCCCACATAGTTAAGAAAAAACCCAGTTTCATCTTCCGTTATCATTGCTATTAATTTACATTTAAATCCCACATAGTTAAGAAAAAACAGGGACGATTTTATATACTGGCGATTACACAACATTCATTTAAATCCCACATAGTTAAGAAAAAACTCAGCCATGACGGACTCAAATTCAATTGCCGCTTTTATATTTAAATCCCACATAGTTAAGAAAAAACTTTGGAGAAAAAACCGGGCGAAGAAATATTTTGCACATCAATTTAAATCCCACATAGTTAAGAAAAAACATAAAATCGCACGGGAGAATGCCGGTTTAACTCAAGAAAATTTAAATCCCACATAGTTAAGAAAAAACTATATCCATGCGACCGATACATGCCTGAAAGATATAAAAATTTAAATCCCACATAGTTAAGAAAAAACGAGGCAACAAACTGGCCAGGCTTTTGGTGGACCAGGTAACACATTTAAATCCCACATAGTTAAGAAAAAACCTCAAATTTAAGGCGATCCGGGGCAGGAACAATGTTATTTAAATCCCACATAGTTAAGAAAAAACACTACCTATACAGCAAAATGAAAGCACAGTAGCAACAGATTTAAATCCCACATAGTTAAGAAAAAACGCGGCCATATTGGAGCGCGGCTTCCTCACTAACCCGGATTTAAATCCCACATAGTTAAGAAAAAACCCAAACCACCTCCCTAAATTGTTGGTTTATTAGAGAATTTAAATCCCACATAGTTAAGAAAAAACAAACATACTGCGCCATGATGTAGACAAGCCCAGCTAATTTAAATCCCACATAGTTAAGAAAAAACGGCCTCCAGGCTAGGAAGTTCCACGTCTGCTATGCCCATTTAAATCCCACATAGTTAAGAAAAAACTCAATGGCAAGACATTAATTTTAATACAGGAAATATACATTTAAATCCCACATAGTTAAGAAAAAACGGTTAAGATTATTATCGGCACATACGCCGAAGATCCGCAAGATTTAAATCCCACATAGTTAAGAAAAAACGAGTCGGGGAAGCAAATACAATGGAAGGCCGGTACCGCATTTAAATCCCACATAGTTAAGAAAAAACCAGCGTAAACAGAGGGATCAGGGCACTACATCCGGAACAGATTTAAATCCCACATAGTTAAGAAAAAACGAAAAAAGAAGGCAAGGCCATCGCACTGGAGAACCTGCATTTAAATCCCACATAGTTAAGAAAAAACATGAATTTGAAGTAATATATCTGAAAGTATCCATCGAATTTAAATCCCACATAGTTAAGAAAAAACCATTAACATTAGCGGAAAAACGAACAACAACATTTATTTAAATCCCACATAGTTAAGAAAAAACCTTATCGGTACCAATACCCTGCCGTTTTCGTCTATCACATTTAAATCCCACATAGTTAAGAAAAAACCGAAAACCCGCACATACTCTGCAAAAGACAAATTAGACAAATTTAAATCCCACATAGTTAAGAAAAAACGATTAGTGTTTCTGGGACTGCAGTGTTTCTTTGATATTTAAATCCCACATAGTTAAGAAAAAACGCTAAACCGCCTACATTATCTGCTAATGTTGACACATATTTAAATCCCACATAGTTAAGAAAAAACTATCTGCCATATCTTTCTCTATCCTATCCACTTCCATGCATATAATTTAAATCCCACATAGTTAAGAAAAAACGGCATTGCTTTTTTCGCCGTAGCTGGGCTTTTGTATTTGAATTTAAATCCCACATAGTTAAGAAAAAACTTTTTAAATGCTTAAGATGATCCCATTTTTCAATTTCCATTTAAATCCCACATAGTTAAGAAAAAACCACGCCAGCTTGATGTAGTTTTTCCGCTACCTTCAATTTAAATCCCACATAGTTAAGAAAAAACGTGGAAGTTTAACTGGTATTATGCGGTCAATTCTTTCATTTAAATCCCACATAGTTAAGAAAAAACGTCCTTTTCCTCCTGCGTCAAGGCAGGATATTCGGCAATTTAAATCCCACATAGTTAAGAAAAAACGTCAGTTATGCTAACCCTGTCGCCAAGCAGCAGTGCATTTAAATCCCACATAGTTAAGAAAAAACCTAAAGTAGTAGTAGAACCAGAAACGTTTCTCACAAATTTAAATCCCACATAGTTAAGAAAAAACCAATGCCGCGACCACATAATCCTTTGTTGGGTCAAAATTTAAATCCCACATAGTTAAGAAAAAACTTTCGTTATTGTTAGCACCTGCTTTGTAACATCCAATACATTTAAATCCCACATAGTTAAGAAAAAACGTAGTCCAGCGTCGTATTCAAGAAGAAGGCAGGACGGATTTAAATCCCACATAGTTAAGAAAAAACCGTCTCCAGGAATTGCGCATCTGTCATCGACAGCTCAAGATTTAAATCCCACATAGTTAAGAAAAAACCGCAGCACCTACGGCCATCCACGGCCAGAGCGGTTTCATTTAAATCCCACATAGTTAAGAAAAAACTATCCCGATGCGGGCGGCACAGCGACTATGATATGTTACGCATTTAAATCCCACATAGTTAAGAAAAAACCCGAAATAGCTTCAGCGGCATGGGAGCGACTCAAACAAGCGAATTTAAATCCCACATAGTTAAGAAAAAACGCCGGAGCTTGTTCTTACTTTCGGTATCTTCTTCCCATTTAAATCCCACATAGTTAAGAAAAAACGTTGATGAACACTTTTAGTTCCTTGATGTCACCAAGTTTCTGGATTTAAATCCCACATAGTTAAGAAAAAACGCACGGCCAGCGCTATCACCGTAGCCGTTACCCATCCTACATTTAAATCCCACATAGTTAAGAAAAAACTAAGCAAAGTGGATCAGACTAAAGTATTGTTCGAAGGCAATTTAAATCCCACATAGTTAAGAAAAAACAATTTCCACAGCGTTTGACAAACACCACGTCAAAAGATTTAAATCCCACATAGTTAAGAAAAAACGCTGGAACTGCTCCGCAAGAGCACGTATTCAACTTCGCATTTAAATCCCACATAGTTAAGAAAAAACTCTTGTCAGCACTTTAATCTCTTTTTGCTGTCTTCTATTTAAATCCCACATAGTTAAGAAAAAACCAAACGAAGCCAGGACTTTAGCCCCGTTCAATACTGCTTCAATTTAAATCCCACATAGTTAAGAAAAAACTGTGCGGAAGGCCAATTGTCCGGGCCATCAATTCCCCATTTAAATCCCACATAGTTAAGAAAAAACCAGAACAATAGACCCTACACAAACACCGACTTCTAATCATTTAAATCCCACATAGTTAAGAAAAAACTGGCTAATTTCAACATGGAACACTATTTCGTCAAACCTATTTAAATCCCACATAGTTAAGAAAAAACAAAGGCTAGTTTGGTAGCGTCTTCTGGTGCTGTTCCAGCATTTAAATCCCACATAGTTAAGAAAAAACTAACGCCTAATGGACTTAGCTTATATTTTACGAGCTTTTATTTAAATCCCACATAGTTAAGAAAAAACCGCCCACTTACCAATCTGCAAAAGAATTTGCCCTACGAATTTAAATCCCACATAGTTAAGAAAAAACCTGATATGAAGGTGGGGCGCTTTGATTTGACAAAAGATTTAAATCCCACATAGTTAAGAAAAAACGAAATTTCTTGGTCGGCTCGGACAGAATCGGCACTCTCATTTAAATCCCACATAGTTAAGAAAAAACGATACGTAATTACCGCCGGCAATATTTCGCCGTATTGCATGAATTTAAATCCCACATAGTTAAGAAAAAACTTTCAGCGACGCTCCAGGATAAAAAATGCAACCACTGCTAATTTAAATCCCACATAGTTAAGAAAAAACGATATAGGTCTTCCTGATGCGGAGACGCTTCGCTATGTCATTTAAATCCCACATAGTTAAGAAAAAACGCGAAAGGTGGCACAGTCTACGATGCTACCCTTGCCATTTAAATCCCACATAGTTAAGAAAAAACTTCGCCACCGTATCGAGATTGGCCGCTACATTCACGGTAATTTAAATCCCACATAGTTAAGAAAAAACCCACATCCCCCTAAAGGGGATTGGATTCTTGATTGCTCATTTAAATCCCACATAGTTAAGAAAAAACCTCATTAAATAACATTATCAAATTATAAACATCCCAATTTAAATCCCACATAGTTAAGAAAAAACAATAATTATTAAAGGAGTGTATATATGACAACTAACGAAATTTAAATCCCACATAGTTAAGAAAAAACACTGAATACAACAGCGACAAAAGCCTGGACTGCTGCAAAGATTTAAATCCCACATAGTTAAGAAAAAACTAATGCCAAGTCAATGGCCAAGATGATGCAAAAGGATGCTCATTTAAATCCCACATAGTTAAGAAAAAACCTTCCGTCCCACGATACTGTTTTTGGGAAATATTGCCATTTAAATCCCACATAGTTAAGAAAAAACATCCCTGTTCCGGACATGCTTTTGCAATATTTGAGAATTTAAATCCCACATAGTTAAGAAAAAACATTAGTATTTAACGTGCCGAAATTTGTCTAAAACTGTACATTTAAATCCCACATAGTTAAGAAAAAACAGAATAGAAAGGTGATAAAATGGTGTATTTATATTCATTTAAATCCCACATAGTTAAGAAAAAACTAATGATAGTACACCCCCCTTAATGTAGCGAGAGGGAATTTAAATCCCACATAGTTAAGAAAAAACGCCAAGTCTTTTGTGTTAAATCATTTAAATTACTAATATTTAAATCCCACATAGTTAAGAAAAAACATTTTATAATTGTATAGCAAAAGACTATGAGTTTTATTTAAATCCCACATAGTTAAGAAAAAACTCTGGGGTTCGAATCCCTAATTCCCCACCAATAAAATCAATTTAAATCCCACATAGTTAAGAAAAAACTACGTTTTAATAATATTATTATCAGTTATGACTCTTAAATTTAAATCCCACATAGTTAAGAAAAAACTTTCTTTTCTTATAATCCTGCATAAAATCCCTTGTAATTTAAATCCCACATAGTTAAGAAAAAACATATTAATAAAATACTCACAATAAACACAAATTACGAATTTAAATCCCACATAGTTAAGAAAAAACTTTGCTCCAGAAACGCCTTCAATTCATCAAGCAAAGCAAATTTAAATCCCACATAGTTAAGAAAAAACCCGAGAAGCCTTGCGACTAATTGCAGAGGCTTGTTTATTTAAATCCCACATAGTTAAGAAAAAACCTAAAGTAGTAGTAGAACCAGAAACGTTTCTCACAAATTTAAATCCCACATAGTTAAGAAAAAACTTGGGCACCGCAGGAAATCAGCGAAGGCGACGTAATTCATTTAAATCCCACATAGTTAAGAAAAAACCTACGCAAAAATAGCCGTCATAAATTTTTAAAACTTCAATATTTAAATCCCACATAGTTAAGAAAAAACTTGCCCGTAAGTTGTTTGATACACTTGATTCGCTTCTCATTTAAATCCCACATAGTTAAGAAAAAACCCATGAATGCAATTTGCAAATCCGCAATTGCTGCCCATTTAAATCCCACATAGTTAAGAAAAAACAGACATACGACGGGAAGAAGCTCGCAGATTTTGTTTACAATTTAAATCCCACATAGTTAAGAAAAAACGAATCCGAAATCAAAAGATGCAGTTTGCAGTGAAAATATTTAAATCCCACATAGTTAAGAAAAAACTTCGAGCGTATAGCTTGAAGTATGCACATATACAAGCTGATTTAAATCCCACATAGTTAAGAAAAAACCTTTTTGCAGACGAGCAGCGAGCCAACGACATTAATATTTAAATCCCACATAGTTAAGAAAAAACAGAGTTCAGCGCTGAACTCAAAGAAAAATCCGCATAAATTTAAATCCCACATAGTTAAGAAAAAACCAAGAAAAACAACATAAACGCAGAAAGAGTCCCGCTTTCATTTAAATCCCACATAGTTAAGAAAAAACGGTGAAAAGATGCTGTTTGGCCGTCCGGTAGTAGTTGATTTAAATCCCACATAGTTAAGAAAAAACGAACCCATGAACCATCTAAACTTGCTATCTTTGCAAAATTTAAATCCCACATAGTTAAGAAAAAACTTTTTTTATCTTGTTTAAATAAGTTGCCTTATATAAATTTAAATCCCACATAGTTAAGAAAAAACGTTCAAGCAAGTGGTCGCCTTTAGCTTCAATAAAAAGCATTTAAATCCCACATAGTTAAGAAAAAACCCGTTGAGCTATTACGGATAGCGTTTCTGGCCGTAGCCGATTTAAATCCCACATAGTTAAGAAAAAACGGACAGTACGTCGAAATAAGAGTCGTAACGGACAGCAAAATTTAAATCCCACATAGTTAAGAAAAAACTCCAGTATACCGAGCTTTCGGATATGCCCAGAGCCTATTTAAATCCCACATAGTTAAGAAAAAACGTTTCAATCTTTGTGCATTCATCCCCGCCCTAAAAGGACGATTTAAATCCCACATAGTTAAGAAAAAACTAATCAGGGGGATGTGTTAGAATTCCTGGAAAATGTGCGATTTAAATCCCACATAGTTAAGAAAAAACTCTCCTCTGTTTTCTCTAATCTTTACTCTTTCTCTCATTTAAATCCCACATAGTTAAGAAAAAACATTTCGGTGCTGGCTCTGTCTGCTGCTGTTCTACAATTTATTTAAATCCCACATAGTTAAGAAAAAACAAAACTATATCGAAAAAGCAAAAGAAGCATTAAAAAAATTTAAATCCCACATAGTTAAGAAAAAACCTTCTGAAAGTCTGATCCGAAAAAATATAAGCACACTCATTTAAATCCCACATAGTTAAGAAAAAACAATAAAAATAGCCTCTGCTATTCCAAACCCTGTCCCTAATTTAAATCCCACATAGTTAAGAAAAAACTTTTATAGTGCCTTTTGGCATTTCACCGAAATCCGTTCCAATTTAAATCCCACATAGTTAAGAAAAAACGGCGAGCAACATTAGTGACGTCATGGACACAATTTAATTTAAATCCCACATAGTTAAGAAAAAACGAACGGAGCGTTCGCTATAATATAATCAGAAACTGAACAAATTTAAATCCCACATAGTTAAGAAAAAACCCTAATAACATTCGAATAACCCAAATATATAAACGTTTTGAAGAACGAATTTAAATCCCACATAGTTAAGAAAAAACTATTTAATCTGATTTTGAGAAGCTTTTTCTTCAACATTTAAATCCCACATAGTTAAGAAAAAACGCATGATGTAGAGTGCAAACAAGAGAAATGCGCATGGATTTAAATCCCACATAGTTAAGAAAAAACTATACCGAGCACATTCCAATTAGTATGCTTGCAATAATGAATTTAAATCCCACATAGTTAAGAAAAAACGAGCCGCTCAAAATGCCTTGTTAGATGCTTTACTGAAATTTAAATCCCACATAGTTAAGAAAAAACGCAAAAAGGATTGAGGTACATCCTATACATCATAAGCATTTAAATCCCACATAGTTAAGAAAAAACTACAGGTCGGCGCGTTCGCTAACAGGGACAACGCAGATTTAAATCCCACATAGTTAAGAAAAAACTGCAAAAATGTGCAAAAATGTGCTAAAATAGAAATATTTAAATCCCACATAGTTAAGAAAAAACTGTACAATGCGAGTTCAGAGAAAAGATTTTCGATGATGTAAATTTAAATCCCACATAGTTAAGAAAAAACACTGGTGCGACAGGACGGGCTGTGTCCTGTTGACACATTTAAATCCCACATAGTTAAGAAAAAACGCACTTAAAACAGGCTTCGATGCTTGGCAGAAAGTATTTGCATTTAAATCCCACATAGTTAAGAAAAAACCTTTGCAAGTGCTACATCTGGTCCCTGCACTGTGCCCAGATTTAAATCCCACATAGTTAAGAAAAAACTAAAGGAAGCCGCACAAAAGTTAGGGATTTCAGAAAGTAATTTAAATCCCACATAGTTAAGAAAAAACGAGCAGGAGAAACCGCAGAAGTGGTCCTGAACATTGAACATTTAAATCCCACATAGTTAAGAAAAAACAAATTTGTTAGAAATGCACTAAATGAGCTTTTTAGTCATTTAAATCCCACATAGTTAAGAAAAAACTCTTTTTTGCAATTTCTTCCATTGCGTCAATTACATACATTTAAATCCCACATAGTTAAGAAAAAACGATGCCCACTTATCGCGCATTCGTAAAACCGTGATTGATTACATTTAAATCCCACATAGTTAAGAAAAAACGCCAACACCGCCCCCGCCAAAAACTTATACAGTAAAACCATTTAAATCCCACATAGTTAAGAAAAAACGGATAATGCCAAAATAATTCGCATAATGAAGGAAACACATTTAAATCCCACATAGTTAAGAAAAAACAGGAAAAGGCGGCATCGTTCAAAATAAAAGAAGTAACATTTAAATCCCACATAGTTAAGAAAAAACTAACCTTGACCTTTACGGAGACCGTTATTAAAGATGCAATTTAAATCCCACATAGTTAAGAAAAAACTAAAAACTATATCGAAAAAGCAAAAGAAGCATTAAAAAAATTTAAATCCCACATAGTTAAGAAAAAACTATGAGGCCCGCAGCCTGCCTTCAACTACAGGCGTTTCCATTTAAATCCCACATAGTTAAGAAAAAACAATATTAAGTTTATTACCAATTAAATTAACAGTTACGAAAATTTAAATCCCACATAGTTAAGAAAAAACGTACTGCTTTTATTTATAGCATCTCCTACGGTTTTTACCGCATTTAAATCCCACATAGTTAAGAAAAAACATTCCATTGAATCACCTGCCTTTGACATTTTTCGTTCAATTTAAATCCCACATAGTTAAGAAAAAACTAAATACCTTTGTAACTCCCACCGATGATATAGACGCATTTAAATCCCACATAGTTAAGAAAAAACTTGCCAAGTCTTTTGTGTTAAATCATTTAAATTACTAATATTTAAATCCCACATAGTTAAGAAAAAACTACGTTTTAATAATATTATTATCAGTTATGACTCGCAAATTTAAATCCCACATAGTTAAGAAAAAACGAATCAAGCAAACTTTGCAACTCCGGTGGACTATTGACAATTTAAATCCCACATAGTTAAGAAAAAACTCAGTAACTTTTTGCCCATTTTTTGATAAAACGCATTTTAATTTAAATCCCACATAGTTAAGAAAAAACGTGAACATGAAATTTATCTGCAACATCCGGAAGATCAAGATTTAAATCCCACATAGTTAAGAAAAAACTATTTCCAACCTCTTGGGAGAAATCATCGAAAGCATTGAAATTTAAATCCCACATAGTTAAGAAAAAACTCTGCGGGTAAACGGCTATTACCCGGAAGTGCCCTAATCCATTTAAATCCCACATAGTTAAGAAAAAACGAAATAACGGATTACAAGGTATATAACAGATTTTTCCATTTAAATCCCACATAGTTAAGAAAAAACCTGCCTACCACCCTGACGCCCCGTAGGCTTACGCCGCATTTAAATCCCACATAGTTAAGAAAAAACCAGACTGGTTGGAAGAACCTCTCGAAGTGTATCTCGCAAAATTGATTTAAATCCCACATAGTTAAGAAAAAACCAGATTTGGCGGCAGGAGGCAGATTAAATCCGGAACATTTAAATCCCACATAGTTAAGAAAAAACCTTATTCAGGTATTCTATAAATTCTTTCGCACTCTTCCTTTCAATTTAAATCCCACATAGTTAAGAAAAAACTTAAATTAAATATTATTCCTGCAACAATTCCAGCTATTAATTTAAATCCCACATAGTTAAGAAAAAACTATTTGGACCTGCGGGCCGCAGAGTACGGCCTTACCCGTATTTAAATCCCACATAGTTAAGAAAAAACCGTAGGGGGTGAAAACTAATGTTGACAACGCCTAACCTATTTAAATCCCACATAGTTAAGAAAAAACCTCCTTCCGGCCAGCCATGCATTCAACGACCATGCGAATTTAAATCCCACATAGTTAAGAAAAAACTTACAGTTTCATCGGCCAGAAGCTTATCAATCTCACATTTAAATCCCACATAGTTAAGAAAAAACTCAGGAAAGCCGGGTTATGCGGGCCATAGCGGAGGCCCAATTTAAATCCCACATAGTTAAGAAAAAACGTAATATCTGTCGTCTTTGCTCTTCGCTAGATAGATTAGCATTTAAATCCCACATAGTTAAGAAAAAACCGTAGATTACCTTATCGCCGAAGTCAAGCTTCTGGAATTCATTTAAATCCCACATAGTTAAGAAAAAACTGAAAAAGCTTCCCAATCTAAATATGGGTGGTGAAAATTAATTTAAATCCCACATAGTTAAGAAAAAACTGGAGCAGATACCTCAAAGAGCGTGGTTAGTATTACCCGGCATATTTAAATCCCACATAGTTAAGAAAAAACATAGCTCTACTGCCTTCAACATCGTAGCTGGGTCTAACAATTTAAATCCCACATAGTTAAGAAAAAACTTTTGATGAGTTTGAGAATATAATTGTGTCAATCAGATTTAAATCCCACATAGTTAAGAAAAAACAAAGTAAAAGCAGCCGGATTTGACGTATATATCACTACCGATTTAAATCCCACATAGTTAAGAAAAAACGAGTACAGTACAACGTCCGAGCAAAGCCCGGACGCGCCGCATTTAAATCCCACATAGTTAAGAAAAAACCTTATCTCGAAATGTCCCATTACAGCCCTTTCTCGTGTCGCATTTAAATCCCACATAGTTAAGAAAAAACTTGGTTCCCACGGCACGGGAAGAGCATGAACGATTTCATTTAAATCCCACATAGTTAAGAAAAAACCATAGTTATACTCAATCCATCCGCTCCAAATGATGTATTTAAATCCCACATAGTTAAGAAAAAACTTAACGAAAAAGTTAAAAATAAACATAATTAATAAAAATTTAAATCCCACATAGTTAAGAAAAAACCCCAATAAAATAATATAAAAAATATGCATTTTTTCTGGCTTTCATTGATTGAATTTTTCATTATATGCAGCAAAGTAATGGTCGTGTAAAATGTATTTTTAGTACTTTAGCTTGTACTAATTATAAAATCTAAGTTTTATAGAAATTTTAACAAAATATGGTTTGCTGCAATTTTTATAAAAACATATCTTCCGGATTTTTACATATACCTAATACATCTTTAGATAAATTTTTAGGGTTTTCCACTTTATAAATATACAATGAATCTTCTCTTTTATCCATGATCCTATTTACTTCAGATAAGCATTTATATAACTTCGCTTCAGTAATTACTCCTTCAAAAACAGAATTTTGCGTCCATATAAGATATTTTTTTAATACTTTTCTTACTTTGTTTACTCTACTCTCAGAAACATCATAAGTTATTATTACAAACATTCTACCACCATGCCTTTAAAGGCTTATAAGGTTCATCTTCTATAAGTGCTTTTATTATTTTATAGCACTCAAGTCTTATTAAAGTTCTATATGATACTTTCCTGTTCAAAGATCTATGTTTTATAGTAGTTTCAAGTTTATTCTGATATTCTTTAATAAATTTTTTCTTACCCTCATCATTTAAAAAACATATCCCTTCCTCGATGTCAAAGTCATCTTCTTTTAACATCCTGTTATTTATTAAATAAAAGATTACAGGATCAACAATCAAAGGTTTAAATATTTCGGCAATATCAAGGCTTAATGAAAATCTTTTAGAGGAGGGTTCGTGCAAATAACTAATGGTAGGATCAAGCTGGGTTTTATAAATTTCACCTAAAACTGTATTGTACATCATACCATTCCCAAAAGAAATAAGAGCATTTAATGGGTCAGTAGGTGGTCTTTTTTCTCTTTTTGAAAAACCAAAATCATTATTTAAAAACAATGAAAAAGATTCATAATATCTTTTTCTTATTCTTCCCTCAATACCCATTAATTCATCTATTTCTCTTGCTTTAAAAATATTTTGTTTTTCTTCTTCTATTTCTTTAATGACCTCATCAGTTTTTCCTTTATAGTTTCTTAAATTTCTTAAAATATGAAAAACTGCAGATTCTACAAAGCATTTTGCAAAGAATAATCTTTTTTCATGAAAAATATAACCCTCAGATTGTTTTACAATAAGCAAACCCGAAACATTTTTCTTCCTTGGTAAATAACTTCCAATATAATATCCGTAATAATTATAGAAATTTAAAATAATATCGTATTGAGATATTAATCCAATAAATTTAGTATTTAAATCAATTTCACCAAAAAAGTGTAATCTTTCAATCTGTTCGATTGGAATCGGCTTTTTATTCTCTTCTTTATCCTCAAAATATATCGTATTTTCTTTTCGAGAAATCTTTCCATTACTAAAAATATAATAATCTTTATACATATTAATCAACCTCTTTGGCATAACAAAATTCATAGTATGCACATTTTTTACAATAAGGAAGCTTCTTTATTTCTGGAGGCTTTTTCATCATCAGGATTTGTCTTATATTAATAAGAGCTGATTTAATTTCTTTTTCATCTTCTTCCGTTAATTCAACTTCAACCACTTTTTTCTCTTTTACATAATTAATAGTCCCTTTTTTACTAATGCCCAATTGTTTTAAATAAAAAAGGTAATATAAAAGCTGCATTATATCCGGGTTTTTCATTTTGCTTGATATTTTAATTTCTTTAATATGGTCAGCAGAAACAATATCGATTTTTATCATTTCATCTATCAGCATATCTTTGTGTTCTTCTCTTTGAAAAGCATTCTTATGTAATATTTTGCCCTGCAAAACCCTATCAAAATTTTTTTCAAAACAAATTCCTTTATCATAAAGCCAAAGTTTTCTTTTGCAAATATAATAATAATTTACCTTTATCCCCTGGGTCTTATATTTTTCAAAATCAAAATCCATAGGAATCGCACCTCTAAAAAAAGATAAAAAGTCTAAAATTAATATTCTTACAATATATAATTATTTGGATCATCTTCATCAGAAATAAGTCCTAATTGTTCATCATAATTATGATTTACTATAAATATGCCAAGATCACTATCAAAAACGCTTGCTCCTGATTTAGGCAATAAATAACCCGGAGCACTCACCGTATAATCTCTTATATTTGATATTAGTTTTATTTTCTCGGCAGGTTTTAAATTCTTTTCGTTCAATTTTTCTAAATAACCTAATAATTTTTCAAAATTTTCATCGTAAATTGATTTAGGAATTGCATTAACGGTAAAAACATCCCTGAATATTTTTTGTGCTTCGGATTTATTTTCCGATCTATAACCATATTTCAAAATATCGTAAGTCTTATTAAATTTTTTCATAAATCTCGTTTCTTTAATTTCTTTCAAATCATAAACATATTCGTTAAGTACTTTTTTATCATATTCACTAAGGTAAAGCCCATCAAAATTTTTTAGATAATCTATTGTTCTTTTTGTGATATCTTCCTCATAAACCCTACCGATTCCACTTATATCTTTTGTAAAAATTACAATATTTGGAGTTTTGCTATTGTATTGCCTTTTCCTATACACCCTTCCCATTCTCTGCAAAATAGAATCCGCACTAGAAATTTCAGTGAATAACATATCAAAATCTATATCCAAAGAAGCTTCTACTATTTGAGTGGATATAAAAATGCTATTTAAATCTTTGCCGTTTAAAACCGCTAATTCCTTTCTCCTTCTTTCCTTCTCTATAAACCTGGAATGTAATAATTCGACTTTTATCAATTCTTTTGAATTTTTAAGTTCCTCTTTAACGGCTTTAAAAACTTCTTGAGCCCTTTTAACCGTATTGCAAATTACAAGAACATTTTTTGTTTTTGCTTCTTTTATTATTTCATCAATAGATTCTAAAATTGAATTATCTCTAATAGAAATAATATGTGAAAATCTATTTTTCAACTCATTATCAGAATAGGCTTGTAAATATTCAATTTTATCACCAAAATAATTAAATATAATAGGATTTATTGTAGCACTCATAAGGCAGAATTTTCCATTTAGATATGATACTTCTTCAAGAGTTTTAATAATAATAGCCAAGGATTCCGGTGAATAACTCTGAGGTTCGTCAATAACGAGTTTTGAATATAAAAATAATGAATAGATTTTCTCAAATCCGGGCCATTTTAAAGCTGAAGTAAATATTTGGTCTCCCGTTGTAACTATTATTGGCAGGCTCAGGTTCTTTGAAAGATTTAAATTATTAAATAATACTTCTATTTCTTCGTCTGAGTTATATTTTTCTTCATCATTTAATAAAAACAGAAAATTATCCGAGTGTAAAATTCCTACTCTGCCCTCACCAAAAATTCTGATAAACCTTTCATACATTGCATTTATAGAAACCCTAATAGGAAGCGTATAAATTAATTTACCCTTCTGAGCCCAGTTTAAACCAAATTCAGTCTTTCCGCTCCCCGTTGGAGCAAATAATATTACGTTTTTATCGGATAGCTCTACGGCTTTCATTTGGAATTCTTTAAAATTGCTAAAATTACCCTTTTCTTTTAGATAAAGCTCCACCTTTTTTGGAAAATCGTCTATCCTCTCTTCTTCTACAGTAACCAATGCAGAGCTTGCATGATCAAGCCTGTGTAAAAATCCTTTTAATAGCACTTTAAATTGCGTATTATATTCTTCAAAATTTAAAATTTCTTCCAACATTTTAATTTTAAATTGTTTTATTTTTTTCCAAAAGAAATTAGTATTTTTTATTATTTTATCCTTATCTATACTGCCTGAAATGAAGTTTAAAAACCAGTATAAATCGGGGTTATTTAAAAAATGTATCACCCCTTTTTCAATATAGTTTTTAAAATAATCAATATTATATATGTTACAATCAAATTCTCTATCATGGGAAAAGGCAATTGTATATAACAGTGTATCCCATTCACTATTGGTAAAATTATGATTTTTTATATCTTCTGCAATCTTGTTAACATCCACAAATACCAAAGAAAGAAAGTTATGAGGCACCTCGCGAGACAATGTTTTGTCCCGAGGTACCTCCTTATTTTTTTGTTTGTCTCTAATCTTTGCCTGAAACAACAAATTTGCCTTTCCAAGGTCATGATATATTGCTGCAAGTTTTAGAAGGTATTTAAATTTTTCAATGTCAATATTAAGTTTTTTTAATCCATCTTCTATTTCTGCAGAGTATTCTCTAAACAATATATCCATATTGTTTAATAATTCCCAAGTATGTTCATATATTGTCTGATATTTGTAACCTGCAGGGGTTTTAAACCTTTTTGCATAAAGAGGAATTTTATTATAATCAATTTTCATATTCCTCATCACCTATCAAATCAATAAGTATATCTTCCTCGTCAACCAAAACATTTTCATTAAAAATTAAAGACGGCTCCAATAAATTAAGGGAATCTATATATACAACATCTCTTTTGTTTTTAAAGATCCTCAAGTTATCAGATGTTTTATCATATTTATAATTAAGCCTAAAATTAATACCATCAACCATAAGCTTCTCAGCTGTTCTTTGCTTTAAATACATACCATAGGAAGGTAATTGCTTTTGTACATATCCAAAATAATCCATCGTTTTTGTTTCAATAATTTCTATATAATCTAATCTCATCAGGTCTTCTTTCCTTCCAAGGCCCCAGAAAGAAGAATATATATTATCCTGTATCCTTTCCAGTATCTCCGGTTTAGAATTTACATAAATACAAAGCTCCACATCAATCAAATTCGTAACATAAACCATCGATGAAATAACTGTAGAGGAATACTCTCTTAATATTTGGTTTGGGTTGCTTTCTTTTCTAATTCTGTCAAATTTGATAATTTTTTGTATATCATATACTGTTGAGTCAAACCTCCCTGAAATCGAAACCGCCATTTCGTAGTATTCACCATTTTTTGCTCCGAGAACATTATGAAGCCATCCTTTTACCGTAGACGGAGGAGGTAAGGGGTATGAATCCACAATTCCATAAGAAAAGGGCTTCCTATAATTTGCAAAAGGTTGATACAGTTTTATTTTTAATACTTTCAGAGACATTTTTATATTGTCCCCTCTTTATAATATTTTTTAGTCCTATCTTTTAATGCCTCAAAGAAGAAATCAATAGAACCGCACGAACCCTGTAATAAATTCTTAAATTCCCCTTCATTAGCAAAATATCCTTCCAAAATTCCTATCAAAGTATAATCCTTTACTTTATTTTTATCTGGAAGAGTTAGTTCGCACGTGCTTTTTATCAACTTCGAATCAATTCCATAACCTTCTTCATTTTTTACAAGCTTTATTCTATTTAAAAAGAAGGGATTTTTAATCGGGTATAGACCTCCTATTATAAATAAAGGACTTAAATTTTCTTTCCTGCCTTTTATATCGCGGCTTAAGAATTTAACCGCATCCAAAATCATATTAACCCTATTAATTTTTTCTTGGATATCTATTTCTTCCAAAAGCTCTCCTTTTTCATTAAAGTCTCTGCCGAGCCTATCTAAATCTATAGAAACCGTATATGTGTACAAAGATTTATGTTGCTCTAACTGAAACGGATTTGGATTTGCTTTTATTCCTTGTGCAACTGCCCTTTGAGCCAAATTTAGATTCGTCGCAAATTCAATATCATTTTTATATTCTTCTAAAGAAATTGCAGGAGTAATTTTAACTACGGCTGTCCTATTTTGTGAATTTTGTCCTTGCCCCGATGTTTTCATATAACCAAATAAATCTATTTCAGGATACTCCTTTATATTGGCCTCTTTTGCAAATTGGATCACCTGTTCATTTCCCGTTACCGGGGTAAGGTTACATCTTTCATTTTCCAAAATAAATCTGAATTTCTCATATCTTAATGCTTGCCTCGACATATATGTATAAACTTTATTCTCCCTCGTAAGTTTTTTTAGTTCTGAAATATTCCCCAAACTTTCTCCATAATTCAAGCTCATTCCTTCAAAGACAACTGTAAATGTAATTCCACCATTTTTATTCATATCAGAATTCCTCCTCCTTATTATTAAAATCTTCTTTATCTTGTCCTAATAACCCATTTACAAAACTATATCCTAATGCACAGTAGTCTTCTTCATTATTAATACATGAGACAAACAAAGAAGGCACTTCTTTTTCAAAACTCATATAAGTTCTAATGATTAGATTCATAAAGGTATTTATATCCCCTACTCTCAATGCGGATATCAACCTGTAAGCCAATGATGATATCTTATTTTGGCTTTTCCTTTCAATAAACAAGTTCTTAAGTTCTTGCCCAAAAAAGTACATACGCCATAGTCGCCTTTCATCCATATTTTGTTCACCTCGCTTAAAAATTTTTATATATTTAAAACTAAGCAAATTAAACAATTGTAGTTTATAAGAGGTTAAATTTGTACTATAGGATGGATTTGGTTTAAGCGAATTGATAAAAATTTGTTCAAGCATTCCTAAATACTGGTAATTAAGGGTATTGTTTAAAATGCTATTCATAAAACTTCCAAATATATAGTTAACCGTATCCTTTATTTTATAATTACACCCCGTTAACTTTTCCAAAATTTTATAATTCGAAGTAATAAATTGAGCTTTTTGCCTTGATATGTTAAAACCATAAACCTTTGGGAAACTTGCGGATAAATCAATTTCTATAAAGGAGATATTAGCAAGGGAAAATTTGCTTTCTTCTTTAAGCTTCATAAGAATATAATCATTAAGAAAATTTAATATACCTTTTTCTTTCAACAAATTCTCTTCTTTCCTCATCAGTTCCATAAAAAGCTTGTTTGAATAATAAAGTTCTTTAACAGATTCGCTTTTATCCACAAAATAGTATTTTTTATTCTGGCCGAATCTAAATTCGGTTAACCCTGCAAAGATAGAAAAATATATTAACTCGCAGATTTCACAAATAGGTAGTTTAGGCTTAAAATTCCAGAAAAAGTTTTTGTTATCTTTATTTGCTCCAAGAAAGCTCACAAGCCCTGTGTCAAGCATAGCATCTCTCTTTGCCTTTCTTTGTCCACAAATAAGACAAGAATTATTTCTATCATATTCATTTGATTCATCTATAATAGGTTGTTCAAAATCTTCTTTAAATCTTTCTAAAAGTTTATCGGTTACATTATTTTGAAGAAAACTCTTTTGTCCGCAAATAGAACTTATAGCGGCAAGATAGGTTTTAACATCATTTTCCATGAACTCGCTTTTATTATTGTCCAATATCTCCACTATTTTATTTAAATACATAATCGCTTCGTCTTCACTGTATTTTGGGCTAAGTTTTATTTCTTCATTATCCAGGGCTTTACTTAATTTACTAAAACCAGCAACCCTTCTTTTCAATTTATTCAATTCTTCTTTTGTTTCATTATTTAATTTATCATTTAAAATATCTTCGTAGATTTTTTTTGCTGAAGTAATTACTTCATCAGTTCTGGGATATCTTTCATAAGCCTTTTTGAAAAACTTTTCAGAAAAACCGGATAAACTACTCCTGTCAAATTCTATATAATTATCTCCAATCTTTATAATATTTTGTTTATCAATATCTTCCCCATCCAGTATTATTTCAAGAAAGCCTATAATCCCTGCATTATATGCCCAATCACTCAAGTATACTCTTTCCATTTATACCACCTCGATCATCCCAAATCCCTGAGAACGCCTGAAACCTATACCTAATTTGTAAAGGTCATCAAGGTCACTTACGTCACCTTCTAATTTAAATAGGCCTGCATATGCATTTGCATAAAAAATCTTTTTCCCGGTGATCTGAGTAAAACCCTCAATTTCCTGTTTCACTACTTTCTTTCTTAGAGAAATATCTTGAAATGTTAAAGGTCTTTTTAGCCCAATGCCTCTGTAATTCCTTAATATTTCGTTACATATATAATTCATTTCCTCATTAAATTTTTCATTTTTAGGTTCTAAAAAATTGTTGTTTTTATCTTTTATTAAAATTGGTGAAAGCGTTTTAAAAACTACTTGATTATCATTGATCTTTTTTTCTCTTACTAAAAATATCTTTTCTCTATTAAGATAGAAATTTTTATAATTAAAATTTTTGATTTTAAGAAGGCCATTGTAAATATTTACTCCACATTCATAGTCGGGAGTACTTATGTTCAAGAATATTTTATCTTTTATATGGTAAAATTCATCCATCACTTCAAAATCTTTTACAAAAATCGAGAAGCAAAAATTTTTAGGCCGTTTATTTTTTTTGCCATCATAAAAATATATCTTTTCATAATATTCGGGATTACTTTTTTGAATGGCCTCCTTCATCAAGCTTACAAATAGCATATTATTTGCTTGAGGAAGCTTATCGGTACTAAAAATAGCAGTAAATCTCAATACTCCACCTCCCTTTTAAAATTTTAATTGACTATTATTTTTTAATTCTCTTTTATATCTTATTTCTACATTTTTCCAAAAAATCCTCCATATTTTCTTAATATTTAAAAAAGCAGGCATATTGCCTGCTTATGATTTTATAACCTTCACTACATTTATGTTTTCATCGAAAATCACCAGGTCAGCATCATTCCCCGGTTCAATGCTCCCCTTTCCGGTAAGTTTTAAGGCCTTTGCCGGATTCAATGTGGCCATTTTTACCGCATCCTGAAGGCTTACGCCTACCTCATATACCATATTGTATATTGCCCGGTTTAAAGTAAGGGTAGAGCCGGCTAAGGTGCCGTCGGGAAGGGTTGCTGTACCGTTTTTAACCATTACTTTTTGCCCGGATAAAAGATATTCGCCGTCGGAAAGTCCCGCTGCCATCATGGAATCGGTGATTAATATTATTTTATCGGTTCCTTTTACTTTTACAAGCATCTTCATTGCAGCTGGATTTACATGTACGCAGTCGGCAATCAGTTCACAGTAGACTCCTTCCTCCGTTAAAAACGCCCCCAGGGCTCCGGGCTCTCTGTGATTAAAACCTCTCATACCGTTAAATGTATGGGTAGCAAGGCTTGCACCCAATAACAATGCCCTTTTGGTTTCCTCGTAACTTGCATCGGTATGCCCGAGGGCAATTACAACCTCTTCTTTTTTTAAATATTTTATCACCTCCAGAGCTCCTACCAGTTCGGGAGCAAGGGAAACAACCTTTATAAAATGATGGGAATCTTCAAGAAAGGAAGCCATTTCTTCTTTATCAGGCTTCTTTAAATATTCTTCGGGCTGTGCCCCTTTTTTTGTCGGAGAAAAATAAGGGCCTTCCAAATAAATCCCCAGGATAGAAGCTTTGTCCCTACAGACCTCATTTCTTTGCTGGGAAGATATATAAATGGTGATATTTTTTAAGGAATACCTTATTTTTTCAACCGGCCCTGTCATTACAGCTGCAAAAAAGGAAGTAACGCCGTTTTTTAAGTTAAACCTTGCTATACTTTCCAGGGGCTTAAAGCCTTCATCCATCACATCATATCCCGAAGCGCCGTGGCAGTGAATATCGATGAACCCAAAAGATACGTAATTTCCTTCTGCATCTATTATCTCATCGTAAAATTCCTCTTTAACGAACTTTTTTTCAAAAAGGTCTACAATTTTCCCGTTTTCTATGGCAAGACAGTAATTTTTTACAATCTCAAACGGAGTAATTATTTTTCCATTTTTAATAAGTGTCCTCAAATTTAAACACCCCCATAAAGTAAAAACTCTTTCTTCCAATATATTACAACATATGGACAAAATAAAGAGCCCTTTTTAGGGCCCAAAACTTTTATAAATGCCTTACCCTGTGTCTGTATTTTTTAATAAGCTCTAAATTGTAATCAGTGGCACCGTCTATGTTACCGCTTAAAAACACGGGTGGTGTGATATTGTTTTTTAGCATTAATTCTACCAGTTCCGCAATAAGCATATTCAATATAACGGTATTCAACACCGTGGATAATGGAGCAAAGGGGATATCCAGCCCCTCTTTTTCTGCAAAAAGTACCGCATCACCGTAATTCCCGCAGTTATCAATCACCACATCGGCCACATCCTGCAAAAATTTCCCTGAAGAATGCTTGGAGGTTGTTTTCTCCTTGTATTCCCTGCAGGTTACCGCTATGACCTTTAATCCCCTTCTTTTTGCTTCAAAAGCCGCTTCTACGGGTGCGCCGTTTCTGCCCGAATGGGATACAATTACCAAACATTCTCCTTCTCTTAAATCGTACCTATCTAAAATAAACTTTATCGGCTCCTCTTTTTTTTCGTAAAAAGAGCTTTTTAATCCACCTTCGTGGAGCATTAGCTCGGCGGGTAATACGGGATTTACACAGGCAAGGCCTCCCGCTCTGTAGAAAAGTTCTTCCGCTGCCATGTGGGAATGTCCGCAACCGAATACGTGAAAAACGCTGTCCTCTTTATTTTTTAACGATTCGAATATTAATTCCGCAGCTTTTTTTATATTTTCTATCTGGGTGGCTTTTATTCTGTCCAATGCTGCTTCCACTTCTTTTAAATAATTTATCATCATTGCTTCACCTTCTTAATCTTTATTTTGCAAAACCCTTATTCCCTCTAAAACCTTATTTTTTAATTTTTCTTTATCGAGGAAATTATCAATGTTTACGACAACCTTCGCCGCATCTTTTACCTTATCCTCGTGGAAAGACTGCACCACCACCATATCCGCATTGGCGCTTTTTATACTTCCTATATCGATGTTTTCTACTTTTGCATCTATTCCTTCTGCCTTTAAAATATCTTCCACCATCATTTTTAAGATAAGGCTGCTGCCCATACCTACCCCGCAGGCCGTGACTATCTTAATTTTATCCATTAATTAAGACCCCCTGATTAGAATATTGCTTTAATAAGTTTTCCCACTCCCATTATTACCCATATTATAACATACCAGTCGGGATCGGCAAGTACCGCAAGTTCTGGGGCTGTATTGGATAGCATGGGCCAGGTTAACGCCTGCCCGATAGCCAGGAATAAACCGTTTACTGCTCCTCCGAAGGCGGCACCCTTCCATCCACCTACGGCATTGCCAAATACCGCAGCACCGGCAGCTGGGAAAAAGAGCATTATCATGGAAGGTACTATAGTTGCAAAGCCTGTGAGTCCAAAAATCAACATGAAGATTAAAAATACCAGTGTGGAGCTAATAAATCCCACCAAAACCGCCGTTGGAGCGTAGGGAAATACCACGGGAACGTCCAATGCCGGCCTTGCTCCGGGGATGAGCTTTTGAGATATACCTCTGAAAGCAGGCACTATCTCGGCTAAGAAGAGCCTTACACCATAAAGCAGTATGGTAATTCCTGCTGCAAATTTGAATCCCTGAAGGATTCCCCATATTACAAAGTTGAGGTCACCGGCTTGCTTTACCACCACTTCTTTATCGGCAAAGAAGCTGGCAAGGAGCATTATGATCGTTATAATGAAAGCCGTGCCTACCGTGACATCCTTCATAAATTCTATTCTCTTCGGAATCTTTATTTTTTCTGTGCTTTCCTCGGGCTTACCGAATAAATGCCCAAAGCGTCCGGCTAAATAAGCCGCTATGGAAGAAGTATGACCATAGGCTATTTCATCACTATCCGTTACTTTTTTCATGTACTTATGAAGGTACAGGGGCTGGAAGGTCCAGTAAAGGGCTATCAATACCGCGCCGGTAACTATAAGAAGTCCCTGATTCATGTCGGGAAACACTTCAATTAAGCTTGCCGCAATTACCAAGGAAATCCACCACATGAGGTGGCCGGTAAGGTAAACAAACCTTGTGTTAAATAACCTGACTATTATTAAGTGAATTAAAAATCCAAGGGCCATTATTGATACAGCGATACTCCCAAAATTCCCGGTGAAGTTTTGCAGAGTGTTTTTTGCAACAGGTGCAGAAATATGAAAAGCAGAAGAAACTATGGTCTGAAAGGATACAAGTCCTCCTATGAAGACATCCACACCTGCTGACATGATTAAAAGCCCAACCATTGCTTTGATGGTGCCTGAAATCACTTCTTCAAAGGATTTTTTCTGGAGCAAAAGGCCGATTAATGCAATGAGTCCGATTAAAACTGCCACTTGATTGAATAAGTTGTTAACCAGAAAATTAATAATACCCAAAAAAACCCCTCCTTTTTAATTTTTTTTGTTTTTTATTATATTAAGAACTTCATTTACCGACTGAGATTTAAGTATACCGTTCAGGCACTCCTTATCCATCAATATTTCCATCAATTCGGACAGAGCCTTCAAATGGTTTTCATGGTCAACCGCCCCAAAACAGATCACCATACTGACGGGGTCGTTGTCCTTGTTGCCGAATTCTACAGGATTTTCCAAGGTTATCAAACTCATGCAAATGCTTTTTACCCCGTCTTCCGGCCGGGCGTGGGGCATGGCAATGCCCGGAGCAATTACGATATACGGCCCTATCTCCTTTACATTTTTCACCATAGCCTCTACATAAGTTGATTCTACAAACCCATTTTCAAAAAGAAGTCTTCCTCCAATCCTTACCGCTTCCTCCCAGTTTTCTGCCTTGACTTTTAATCTTATCGTATCTTTTGTCAGAAGTTCCTTCAGCACCGGTTGGCCATCTCCCTTCGTAATTACTGCTTCATCTTTATAAAGGATTTTGTAAAGCTCTCTGTAAAGCCCTTCTTTATCCATAATCTTTGCGTATCTTTCTACCGCTTCCATTATCGTTTCAATTAACTTCAGCTCATCCAGGGAAGAGTTGACTTTTTTCTCAATCCCTGATAAGACCTCTTTTATATTTTCAATGTCTTTTTCCGAAAGAATAGGACTTACACAAACGACGGGTACTCCCTCAATAGCAAGCGGCACGGTGGAAATAATTAGGTCTACCGGCCTTCCTGAAACCACCTCCCTTATATTGTGACAGGAGGCTGTTCCCAGAATATCCAAATTTTTAAATTCCTTTTTGAGCCTCAGCGTTAAAAACTCGGCTGTTCCTATGCCTGTTCCGCATACCACGTAGACTCTGAATAACCTTTGCTTAAAGAATTTCATCCTCTCAATGGAAGCGCCAAAGTGAATGGCTATATAACCCACCTCATCATCGCTTATGGAAAACTCACTGATATTTTCTATCTCCTTGACGCTCCTTCTGCAGGCTTCAAATATCTCCCGGAATTTTTCTTTGATTTCGCCGAGAATTGGATTAACAATGGGAATGCCGTTTTTAAGCCTGTAAAAAGCAGGTCCCAGATGCTGGATGAGGTTGTTAAAAAGTTCTTTGTCCCGGGAAAAATCCAGTTTAAGTTCCTTGCCAACAAGTTCTACAAGCCTCGCAGCTATTATCTGCACCAAAAATAAATTATCTTTATAGGAAGAAAAATCTTCCTTAACAAAATTACCTCCCACTAAATGAATTGTAATGTAACCCACTTCGTCTTCAGGTATTTTGATCCTGCAGTTTTCCTGAAGCCTTTCTACTATGTCTTTTGCGATTTCGTATTCGCCGTATTTTTTAAGTTTTAAAAGTTCTTCCCGGGGCATGGAAATGTCTTTTCCGGACATTATCCGCTTTATGGCAAAAGCAATGTGAAGGACGACGGCATTGAAGGTTTTATCGGTTAAATAGATGTGAAATTTTTCTTCAGCCTTTTTTACCGCATCGATAATGAGCTTAAAATCTAATCCATCAAGGAGTTTTATTATGGAATCCTTATTTATCAGCAAATTGTTGGACTCGATCTCTTCCAAAAAAGGCAGCTCGGAATCCAAATTTTCCCTTAAAAATTGTAAAGCAGCTTTTCTTATTGTCCTTTCTTCTCCTTCTATTTTCACCCCGTACCTGGGCAGGGTTACAAGTTTGAGATTATTTTTATAAAGCCACTGTGCCACCTTTAGAAGGTCTTTTATGACTGTACTTCTGCTTACCCCGAGAAGGCTTGCGAGAGCCTCGATGGTTATAAAGCCTTTGGCTTTAAAAAGTTCGCCTAAGATTTTGTTTTGCCTTTCTTTTTGGGTGGGATAATAGTAAGATTCAATTTTGTTTTTCAATACTTCATTAAGCCTCTGCTTTTCTTCCTGTAAAAGCCTTATACCTTTTTTAGGCCTTCTTTCTAAAATGCTAAATCCATTGTTTTTTAAAAAATAATCGATTTTGTCTAAGTCGTACTGTACCGTCCTTATCGATACATTGAATTCCCTGCTTAAATTCTCAATTTTTACAAAGTCACCTTCCCTGAGGAGCTTTAACAAAATCTTTGCACTCCGTTCGTCCAGCAACTTCTTCACCTACCAATTATATTGTATTTCAAGGAATGCCCCATTAAAAGACTAATGTCTTTCGCAGAAAAAAACCGAAATCCTGCAAAAAAATATCTTATTCCCGGTTATTGTCGATCATTTTATAATTGATTGATTTTTGATTATTTTGTATACTATTTTTAATTGTATTATTTTTTCTTTTAATTATGAATTAAAAAGGAGGGGCGGTAAATGGCAATAACCGCAGAAGCAGTGGTTATAGGAGGGGGTATTCACGGAGTTTCGGTTTTATACAATCTGGCAAAAAAAGGGTTGAAAAATATTTTTCTTTTCGAAAAGGAATACTTAACGAGCGGGGCAACGGGCAGGTGCGCAGCGGGTGTAAGGCATCAGTTCGGAACAAAAATAAACTGCCTTTTAATGAAGGAAAGCATGAAACTGCTTGAAAACCTTGAAGAAGAACTGAATTTTGATAGGAGCATAGAATTTACCCGGGGCGGTTATTTGATGCTGGCTTATAATGAATCTCAGGTAAAGCAATTTAACGAAAATATTAAGCTGCAGCACGAATTAGGAATAAAGGAATCTGTTTTTCTTTCACCGCAAGAAATAAAGGAAATTGTACCCGATTTAAACCTGGAAGGCGTAATCGGTGCTTCCTATAACCCAAAGGACGGCCATGCCAATCCCTTCATGGTTACTTTCGCCTATGCGGAAGCCGCACGAAGGATGGGAGCGAGTATAATAACTCACAACCGGGTTTTGGATATTGAAATCATAAGACCCGGTCTTTTTAAAGTTATTACCGAAAAAGGGGTCTACGAAACGCCGGTTGTGGTGAACTGCGCCGGAGCATGGGGGAAGGAGCTTGCTAAAAAGCTAAGTATTGACATTCCCGTATATCCGGAAAGGCACCAGATATTCGTAACAGAACCCATTGAATACTTTCTTCCCTGCATGGTGATTTCCTTTTTGCACGGAACTTATTTTAAACAATCTCCTAACGGAACTATATTAATGGGGGTAGGCGATCCGGAACATGAGGTAAAGGATTTCAATGTCAATTCCTCCTGGGATTTCTTGGAGAATGCGGTCAAGAAATTTGTATTCCACCTTCCGAAAATCAAAAACCTGAGGATTGTAAGGCACTGGGCCGGCCTTTACGACATGACCCCGGATCAACAGGCAATTATAGGAAAGACCGATGTGGAAGGTTTTTACCTTGATTTGGGCTGGAGCGGACACGGATTTCAAATGGGACCAATTGTAGGCCTTTTGCTCGCCGAACTCGTAGTCGAAGGAAAAAGCCACATCGATATAGATGTTTTAAACCTGAAAAGATTTGAAAAAGGGGAATTAATTTTCGAACCCGCATGCGTATGAACTACCCTGTAAATCTATGTATTGTAACGTAAATCCTGCCCTTTTTGCTCTCTCCTCCGATTTTCTCTACCTTTGCCCTTCCCATGCGGGTGGCGGATATGATATCCCCTTCCTTCACCTCGTGGGAAGGGTCGGAAATTATCTTGAAATTTACTCTAACGTTTTCCCCTTTTATATAAGGTGCCATTTTCGAACGGGATACTCCAAAGGCAAGGCTTGCCACCGCATCTAAGCGCAGGGAGGCCACCGTGCCCTTTACCTCTTTATAGGTTTTTTCGGGTGCAATTATTTCCTTCAACGTTATTTCTTCCGTTTCCACATCGAAATTTTTCACTTTATTAAGATTAAGCCCGAGAAATTCGATTATTTCTTCTTTTACTATAACTATGGCTTCTCCCTTTTTTACCAGAACATCTCCGATTTTTTCCCGGGATATGCCAAGGCCCAGTATAGATCCTAAAAAATCCCTGTGCCCGGGGAAAGCATCCTCCTCCCTTACCTTTACGCGAAGGGCCTTTACAGGTGCGACAAAGGGGCGCCCTTCTACGTATTCGGGATACGTTACCAGTATTTTCCTCTCAGCTTCTTTATATCCGCCCTCAAAAAAGAATTTAACTTCAGGAAACTCCCTTGATATATCAAAAACCATTTCCTGTTCCAGGGGTGTAAGAAAATTGCTCGCCGCATAATCCCCCTTTTTTTCGGCTGCTCTGAAAAGGTCTCTAATCCTTGCCATCGCCAATTTTTCATCCATTACCTCCATGTTAAGACACTCCTTTAAGATGTTTTTTATTAATAATATCATACATTAATAAAAAATATCATACCTTTATAGTGTAAGATAACCCTGTACCCAAAAAATTTCGTCTTTTTGCTGTAGAATTTTACGTAGATAAGTGTTTCTAAAAATATTTTAATAAAAAATAAATTAATAAAAATTTATAAAATTAAGAAGGAAAATCTCTTAATACATCGAATATAAAATATTAGTTAATAAGACATCAGACAATCTGATGAACTGATTATATGATATTTTATTATCTGATTTTATTTCAGTATACAAAAGAAAAAATTATTATATCGGGAGGAATACAAATGCTTAAGCAACCTGCCAGTATTTTTAATGATGTAATTGGTCCAATTATGCGAGGCCCTTCAAGTTCGCATGTAGCCGCAGCACTAAGAATTGGCAACCTGGTTAAACAGATGGTTAAGGGAAAGCTCAAAGAAGTTATTGTTGAGTTTGATACAAAAGGGTCCCTGGCAACTACATACCACGGACATGGCTCAGATATCGGTTTTGTTGGCGGGCTTTTGGGTTTTGGACCGGAAGATGACCGTTTGACTGATTCACTCAAGTTAGCCGAAAAACAAGGTATTGTTGTTAGTTTTAAAATTGTTGACTATCCCGCAAAACACCCCAATACATATCGAATAACAGTTATTAGCAATGACAATGAGATTAAGCGGCTAACTGCTATTTCTATTGGCGGTGGTATGATTGAGGTTCAAGAAATAGATGGATTTGAAGTTGAAATTTCCGGTGATTTTTACGAAACTTTAATATTTTTAAATAAAATAGACGAGGATATTCTTAAACAAAAAGCTGACGCAATCAAAGCACTTATAGGGGATTTTGATTTTTGTAATTGCCTGACAAATAGGCAGCGAGGACTGATAAATGTAAAAACCAGCTGTCAGCTACCGGACAAAGTAATAAAGCAAATCGAAAGTTTTGAGCAGGTTGAAAATTTAATACAGCTTATTCCCGTTCTACCAATTATATCCAGAAAAAATTGTAATGTTCCTTTTAGAAACATTGGAGAAATGTTGCAGGTAGCATTAGAAGGAAATTTGCAATTGTGGGAACTTGCTCTAATGTATGAGAGTGCCAGAGGTAATATACCCAAACAAGAGGTTTTTGACAAGATGAAGGAAATAGTAATTTTAATGAAATCATCTATTGAAGCCGGGCTAAAAGGCACTTCATATGAAGACAGGATTCTTGGCCCCCAGGCTTGGATGATCGAAAAATGTAAGAAAGAAAATAAATTAATCCCCGGGATTTTTAATACGGTAATAGCTTATATCACATCAATGATGGAAGTTAAAAGCTCTATGGGGGTAATCGTAGCGGCCCCAACTGCGGGATCGTGTGGTGTCTTGCCGGGCACGATTATAGGTGTGGCTACAGAGATGGGGTTTAGTATTGATGATGTTGTTAAGGCCATGCTTGCTGCAGGGATGATTGGCGTTTTTATTGCAGAAAAATCTGGTTTTGCCGCAGAAGTGGGCGGTTGCCAGGTAGAGTGCGGTGCTGCCTCGGGTATGGCTGCTGCCGGCCTTGTACAATTACTCGGCGGGAGTGCACAGCAGTGTGTTGATGCAGCATCCATGGCATTGCAAAACATTTTGGGTTTGATTTGCGATCCTGTTGCGGAAAGGGTGGAAGTGCCCTGCCTGGGGAAAAACATTATGGCAGGCGCAAACGCTATAGCTTGTGCCAATATGGCCTTGGCAGGGTATGATAAGGTTATCCCTTTAGAAGAGACGCTGGTGGCTATGGATGAAGTTGGGAGGATGTTGCCCCCCGAGTTGCGTTGCACCGGCCTCGGAGGTCTATCAACAACAGAAACTTCGAAAAAAATATATAACGCTCTAAAAAAACGCGCAGAAAAGGGGTGATAAAGTTAGACAGGGTAAAAAGAATTTTGTTGCCAATGTGCTGAAAAAATTCTTGTGAAAAAGGAGGCAAAAAAATGGTAGAAAAGCAAAAAAGATTTCTTGGCTGGTATTTTGGTACACCTCTTGTGTGGAGAATTCTAATAGCACTTATTATAGGTGCCATTGTTGGTCTAATAGTTGGCCCAAAAATAGCTGTAATAGAACCCTTAGGCACTTTGATGATTAAATTACTAAAAATGATCATACTTCCTCTTATATTTTCTGCAATTGTAACCGGTGTAGGCGGTATGCCTGCATCAAAAATCGGAAGAGTCGCAGGGAAAATTTTATTGTATTATGTTTCAACCACCGTTTTTGCAGCTACCTTTGGACTTTTATTTTCCCAGATATTTAAGCCTGGTCTTGGCCTATCTTTAAGCGGCACCGCAGCCGAAGGCGCTGCAGTGCAAACCCCTTCTGTCAGTAGCGTGCTTTTAAACATGGTGCCTGATAACGTAGCGGCATCGTTTGCAAATGGAGCTTACTTACAAGTTTTGGTATTTGCTGTCATTTTTGGTATTGCTATTTCATTTTTAAGAGATGCAAAAGACGATACAATAAGGGAAGCAGTATTAACTGTTTATAAATTCTGTCAGGGCACAGCTGAATTAATGTTCAGCATTACAAAAGGTGTTCTTGAATATTCTCCAATAGGTGTTTTTGCCCTAATTTCCGTGCTATTCGCACAAGAAGGTACAAAGGTAATTGGGTCTGTTGCTAAATTAGTTTTAACATGCTATATAGGTTATGCTTTTCAATTATTAATTGTATACGGTTTGCTGTTCACGATATTAGCTAAGTTAAGTTATGCCAAATTTATCGCAAAAGCAAAAGACGCTATGCTTATGGCTTTTGCTACAAGAAGTAGCAGTGCAACTTTGCCACTTACATTAAAAGTTGCAGAAGAAAACTTGGGGGTATCGAGAAATATCGGTAGTTTTACCCTCCCTCTTGGGTCGCAAATTAATTTAGACGGAGAAGCTTATTATCAGATTATTTCTGTATTTTTTGTAGCTTTCGCGGCGGGAATTCATCTTACTGCTATTCAAAAGTTAATAGTTATTCTTGTTGTTACAATAGGTACTATGGGAACTGCCGGTATTGCCGGTTCCGGTCCGGTGGTATTATTAGCAGTTATGAATATGGTAGGCCTTAACGTTGAACCGGGAACTGTGGTTGCAGGAGCCTTTGCTTTAGTGCTTGGAATTGATGTGATTCTCGATATGGGTAGAACGATGTGCAATGTTACGGGAGATATGGTTGGAACCTGTATTGTAGCAAAATCCGAAGGAATGTTAGATATGGAAAAATGGGTATAAAAAAGTTACAATTATAGATGCCCGTCTGGAGACCATTTATTATAAAAATGGTCTCCAGACGTATACAATAAAGAAATTAAACATCAAAGAGACCATTTGTATTGTAGTATTTTTTTTAGGTATAATAAAAGGAAAGAGTATATATAATTGAAAAATTTTGATTTTAGTACTGCAGAACAGAATTTTTTGTATAAAATGATATTTTTAGTTTATAATGGTTGCAAGAAAAATGAGGTGTTTGAGTATGATTAAAAACATTAATAAGATTAAAAGACCCAGTAAAATTACTGAAACTATTGCAGATGAAATACGTTCTTTGATAAAAAAGGGGGTGTTAAAACCGGGCGAAAAAGTTCCAACCGAGATGGAATTATGCGAAGCATTTGGTGTTGGGCGATCTTCTGTGAGAGAAGCGCTTCAGTCTTTAGAGCATTTGGGACTTATAGAAACAAGACCGGGTATTGGAAGGTTTTTGAACAAAGATGCCATTATGATACTAAATTCGCTAACATGGGGTCAGATGATCGAACGCGCTTCTATGTTTGAACTTATGGAAGTCCGAAGAATACTTGAGGTAACAGCAGCACGACTGGCTGCTGAAAGGGCTACGGACGATGATATATCCGAACTGGAAGAACTAATTAAGGAAATGAAAAAGGTTGATAAAAATAATTTAAATCTTTTTTTCGATTATGATTTACAATTTCACCTTACTTTATCCGGTTCATGTAAAAATTCTTTACTAACAGAATTAATTAATTTGCTTATACAAAGGGTTTCAGGGCAAGCTATAGCTTTTATGAAGACGTTACCGTATACCTGCGAAATAACCATAAGACAGTTTGAAAAAATTATTAAGGCAATTAAAGAAGGTGATCCTGTATCTGCGAGTGAAGGTATGGAAGAACACCTTGATATAGTTAAATCTGCACTAAACATGGGAGACAATCCACAACCTAAATAATTAGGTCTCACTTTTTTTAAAAGTCCTGTAGATTATAAAAATTTCTAATAATACTAATCTCTTTATTAAATAATTATATTGTATAAGGAGCTGAGTTACGTGCTTATTATAAGTGCTGAAGAAATGAAAAAGGTGCTCTCTATGAAAGAAGCCATTGAAGCTGTGAAAAAAGCCTATATTACCTTAGCCCGGGGCAACAGCATTGTGCCCTTGAGGACCAACATTACCGTAAAAAAGCATAATGGACAAATACTTTTTATGCCTTCTTACGTAGAAGGTGTTGATTTTGCCGGAGTAAAGGTAGTTTCCGTATACCCGGAAAATGTTAAAAAAGGCCTGCCGGCAGTACCCGCAACCATGATTTTGGTTGACGGCTCAACAGGTATTGTCAATGCGATAATGGACGGTACATATCTTACCAGGCTTAGAACGGGTGCGGCTTCCGGTGCAGCCACGGAAATCCTGGCAAGAAAGGATGCCAAAAAAGCCCTTCTGTTCGGCACGGGCGGGCAGGCAGAAACCCAGCTTTGGGCACTGCTCTGTGTTAGAAAGCTTGAAGAGGTATACGTCTTTGATATTGATTTTAACAGAGCAAAACAGTTTGCCGAAAAAATGAACGAAACTTTCAAGGATTACAATGCAAAAATAACCGCAGTGGAAAATGCGGACGATGTACTTCCCGAAGTAGATATTATTACCACCGCCACCACGTCCAAAAAACCGGTGTTCAACGGAAATTTAATTAAAAAAGGCGTACACATAAACGGAATAGGAGCCTACACCCCCGAAATGCAGGAAATCCCCGAAGAAGCCGTATTAAAAGCGGATAAAATATATGTGGATTCGCTGGAAGCCTGCATGGCCGAGGCCGGGGACCTTATTATACCCATAAACAAAGGAGTTATAAATAAAGAAAAAATAACCGGCGAAATTGGAAAATTGCTGACCGGAGAACTTTCCGGCAGAACTTCCGAAAACGAAATTACCATGTTCAAGTCCGTAGGATTGGCCGTTCAGGATGTGGTAACCGCAGCTAAAATCTACGAAAAGGCTTTGGAGCTGGGACTTGGTAAAGATATTACCCTTTAGATTTACAGTCGGGGCATATACCGTATATTATAAAGTTGTGCTCCATAGCAGAAAATCCGAAATTTTCCAGTTCCTTTTCTATGAACTTCATGGGACAGTAATTTATTGCCACCGAAGTCCCGCAATTTTTGCATACAACGTGGTGGTGATGCTCCTCGGTAAGCTTTACGCTGAATATCATGCTTTTATTTTCGGATAAAACAAAGCATAATATGCCTTTTTTTGCCAGGAGGTTTAAATTCCTGTAAACCGTAGAAAAATTTATATCCGGATAGTCCTTTTTAACCTTTTCATATATTTTTTTTGCTGAGAGCATATTGCCGGACTTGAGGAGGGTATCTATTATTGCCCTTCGTTTTTCGGTAACCTTAAGTCCGGCGTTTTTTATTATTTCTTCCGATGAGATCAATCCCATCCGCTCCTGACCCCCTTAATTAAAAGAGCAATGGCAAGGATAAAAGAGGATATCAATACTATAGTGCCGCCCGGCGCGAGGTCAAAATAGTAAGAAATAATGATACCCAGAATAACCGAAAAAAGTGCTACCAGGTTTGAAATAATAAAAACCATTTTGAAGCTTTTTGAGACCTGCAGGCTTACGGCAGTGGGTATTACCATTAACGCGGAAACCAGCAGAGTCCCCACGATTCTAACCGATAGGGCTACCGACAAAGCGGTAACGAGGGATAGATATAAATTGATTAGATTTACCGGTATTCCGGAAATTTTCGCCGACTCCTCGTCAAAGGTCACCGCAAAAAGCTCTCTATTCAAAGCAATTATAGAAGTTATCACCGCCAATCCCAGAAAGCCCATTATTTTTATGTCTGTTTCGCTAACCGCGATAAGGCTTCCAAAAAGATAGGAAAAAAGATCTCTGTTAAAGGACTTCCCCAAACTTATCATGACCACCGCAAGCCCTATTCCGGCGGACATTACTACGGCCAGCGCCACTTCCGAATATTTTTTAAAAGCTTTCCGCAGAATTTCTATTAGAATTGCCGCAATTACAGTAAAGACCAGAGCGCCGTAAAAAGGATAAATGCCAAAAAGCATTCCGAAAGCCACTCCCGCCAAGGAAGCGTGGGAAAGGCTATCCCCTACCATTGACATTCGTCTTAAAACCACAAAGACCCCTACCGTAGAAATTAATATGGATGTCAATACGCCTGCCGCAAAGGCCCTGTTGATAAAAGAAATACTTAAAAAATCCATGCCTTTCACTCCTTATGAATATCACTAGCAGCAATTTTATACCCCATTAAACCTGCAATATGACCTTCCGTTACTTCCCCTACATTTTCGTGAATGAATACCCTTTTCCCCTTTACACAGCCTATTTTCGTAGCTTTTTCACAGGCAAAACCGATATCGTGGGTAACTATGATCACGGTAATCCCCAAATTTTTATTCAAGTCGGTAAGGAGATTATAAAAATCTTCCCGGGAAGGGGCATCCATGGCACTGGTAGGCTCATCGAGAAATAGGATTTCTGGATTTTTCACAAGGGCCCTGGCCAAAAATACCTTCTGTTTTTCTCCTCCGGATAGTTCTTTAAGCATTTTTTGAGAAAGCTTATCTATTCCCACTTTTTCAAGGGCCTGTTTTACCGATTTTTCCCTCCTGTCCTTATTTATAAATCCTTTTAAAAAACCGTTATAATAATTCGAATCGACTATTTCCCACACGGTAGCCGGAAAACCCGTATTTATTTCCCCGGTTAATTGAGGAATATACCCTATCTTGTCCCATTTTTTAAATTCCCTTATATTTTCACCGAAAATTAATACCCTGCCGTGTTTTGGAGTTAAAAGCCCCACCATTATTTTCATCAGCGTGGTTTTTGCAGCCCCATTAGGGCCTATCAGGGCTAAAAAATCTCCTTTCTCTACTTTGAGATTTACATTTTCCAGCACCGGATTCCCGTTATAGGAAAAGCTGACATCTATTAGCTCCAGAATGGGAGTAGACATATAAAATTCCCCCAGAATACAAGATTTATTTCTATTTCAAAGCTTCCTTCAAAACCTCTAAATTTTTTCTCATCAAGCTGAAATAATCCTCGGTCTTTTCTTCCTGCTCCGACAGGCCCTCTATGGGGTTTAAAGTCAGTATCTTTAAATTCGCTTCCTTCGCTAAAGCCTGAGCTTCCTTGGGAGTTTCAGAACTTTCAACAAGGATGTATTTTATTCCCCTTTCCCTGCAAAAATCCGCCAAATTTTTGATGTGTTTTAAAGACGGCTCTTCCTGAGGGGAAAGTCCTTTAATGGATACCTGATTTAATCCATATTCCTTTGCCAAATAGCCGAATGCCGCATGGGATACCACAAAGTCTCTTAGCCTTTTTGAGGTCAATTCTTTTTTATACTCTTCATCCAATTTTTTGAGTTCTTCAATTAAACGATTATAATTTTTTTCATATACATCTTTGTTCTTTCCATCGACCTTGGCCAACAAGTCGTAAACCTTTTTTGCCATTTGCATCGATTTTTTCGGTGAGAGCCATATATGAGGGTCATTTCCTTCTATCAAATCTTCTCCTGCTTTTAAAACCGGTATATTCCTCTTAACGAGCTCTCCCGCAATTCTTTCCGCCCACGGATCCATAGACCCGCCCAGATATATAAAGGCATTGCCCTCGTATATTTTTGAAATTTTGCTCAATGAAGGCTCAAATTCGTGAGGCTCAACCCCCGCAGGTGTAATATTTTCTACAACTATGTAATCCTGTCCTATCTTTTTTGCAAAATCGAATAAGGGATAAATGGAGGTATATACCACAATATTATTCTCATCTACTTTGGCCTTTTTATTTTGGCAACCCATCAAAGGAAAAACTAAGGATATAATTAAAATAATAAATAATAGTTTTCTTGATGCAGAGAGAATACTGCTATTTCTGTACATTTTTTAAGTTTCCGCCTCCTTTTTGCAAATGATTTGCATTTACATTCTATAAAAAATATAATGCTTTTAAAAAGCATTGTCAAATTTTGCAGTTACAATATAAAAAGTCATACAATAAAATATTTATGATATAATAAAAAGCAATAATAACTCCGATTTAGTGAGGTTTAAAAAATGAAATTTTTTATATATTATCTAATAATCATAAACATCGTTTCATTATTATTAATGTTTGTAGATAAAAGAAAGGCTAAAAAGAGAAAATCCAGAATCCCGGAAAAGACCTTTTTTACCTTAGCCCTTTTGGGCGGAAGCATAGGCGTATATTTAGGAATGTATTTTTTTAATCATAAAACCAGGCATTCAAGTTTTACCCTGGGAATTCCTGTAATTATAATCATACAGATACTACTTTTGGGGTATTTAATACAAAATTTATAATATCCACTATCCCTTTAACTTCCCTATTTTCATAATTTTATTCATAATTTATTTAATTGTGTTATAATAAAAACATAAACTAATTAGCGGTGGTTTGTTATGAAAAGAAATCTGAGTAAAATTAATTCGCAAATATTAAAATTAAATAATTACTTCAAAACCAATAAAAATATTGTGGCAGTTTTTCTCTTTGGCTCCTTCGGTACGGATTATGAACAACCTAACAGCGATATTGATCTTGCAATATTATATAAAAACAATCCTACTCTTTATAATGAACTCGAAATCGAATGCCAGTTAAGCCGCTTTTTTGAACGTGATAATATCGATGTGATAAATTTAAATACAGCACCCATTGATATTTGCCATGAAGTGTTGTATACAGGTAACCTTCTTTACTGTAGCGACGAAATACTTCTTTCAGATTTTAAAGAAAAAGTATTTAAAATCTACGGTGACTACGGGATAACCTTAAAAAAATTTTATGAAGACTTAAAGGAAGGGTTGAGAATCAAATATGGAGGCAATAGATAAAAAAAAGATATTGGATAAAATTCAATTAATTCAAAAAAATCTCTTAAAATTAAAGACCCTTGCTCAACTTCCACAAGAGGAATTCACGTCTGATTTTAGATACTTCGATTCCGCGAAATATAATTTGCAGACAGCTATCGAAGCGATGATAGATATAGGAAACCACATTATATCTCGAAAAGGACTTGGTATCCCAAAAACTTACGTTGATACTTTTGAAATACTTTATAAAAATGGAATAATAGAAAAAAAAGAAGCCGATACATACAAATTAATGGCTAAGTTTAGAAATCGTATAGTTCATTTTTATGATGAAGTAGATGATAAAGAGGTTTATAAAATAATAAAATATAATTTAAAGGATTTCGAGTCATTTATAAATCAAATGAATAAACTATTGATATAATTTTATAGTCTTACTTCTTTCCGGCCATAATACCTGACATTTCCCTTCAAACCGTCTAAAGAATTCTTTATCCTGGGTGTGAATAGGAATTAAAACCCGGGGCTTTATGGTCTCCACCATTTCTTCAATTCCCGGGCCGTGAATATGGCCGCTGGCGTGAAAACCCGATTTTTCCCTGTCCCTGCCGAGGCTTCCGTATAATGCAAAGCCGAAATATTCAATCCAATTTTTTATTCTGTTGTGGTCTATAAGCATTTCTTCATCATAGGCCTCGCTGGATGAGTATATATAGGTTCCTCCCTGTGGCTCTATATCCAAAAAGGCATGAAAATCGTAATAGGAAAAGCAAAGTATGTAATCCTTGGGATTTTGCTTGATACCCTCCGCATCTATTATCTTTGAAGAATCAAATCTATCATATAAAGCCTCTTCCCATTTATCCCGCCGGGTTTTTGGCCTATCATAAAGAAGAATTAAATCCTCCGCTAAAGGATTCGGAATCTCCGGTTCATCCGCACAATTTAAAGCCTCAAGAAGATATATATCTTTCGAAGTCAATACCAGCTTTCTTTTTGTTTCCTTAGCAATGGAAAGGAAGGATAAAAGCCTCTCCACATTTCTGGGGCCAAAGTCGGCTACCACTAATCCTTTCGCCTTCTTAACCGCATCAAAACAGTTTTGCGCCACCTGTTCTTCCGTCACAGGATTTACCGTGCCCGGGTGGGTCCCCTCGCATATAAGAACTGCGGGATTTAGCTTCGCCGCTTCACTGAAAAATTTCCGGGTAAGTCCCCCGTTTTTCCCGTGAAGCCTTAAATCTCCGGTGTAGACCACCCAGCCCTCCGAAGTTTCGATGGCATAAGCAGAAGCTCCCGGTACGGAGTGGTCTACCGGCCAGGAAATTATCTTTAAACCCTTTATCCCCTTGCTATTATTCACGCTTTCCAGCGAGCAGCAATGTAAACTCCTGGAACTATCCACCTTTTCCCAGAATTCACAGGCCTTATCTGGAATATCTTCTCGGTCGGTTATAAGGAACTTTCTTTGCCTGTAGGGAGTGACCTTATAATGTCCCGTTTGCAAAAGTCCATCTTTTAATTCCCTGGGGTTAATATAGCAGATCTCCTGAAGTCTGTTTCCTCCGCCCGTATCCTGAAGGGCTTTACATATAAGCGCGCTGGAAAGCCCCGTAATTACCGGGATATCCTCGCTTATATAGGAAAAATGTCCGCAATGGTCGTAGTGGGCGTGGGAAAGTATTACTCCCCTTAGGGTTAAATGTCTGAAATACCCATGGGACGAAAATTTTTCCCAGATTCCGGGGTATTCCATGTCCTTTCTGTAAATCCCTTTGAGCGGTGGAAGAATATCAAGGCAAAGAAGGTCGTACAGGCCGAAGGATGCTCTCGGTGCAAGGAATTCGTCGAAAAACTTACCCTCCGCCCCAAAATTAGTTCCAAAATCAAAAAATACGGCATCGTTGCCGTTTTCCAAAAGTATTTTATTACCCCCAATACATCCCGCACCATCGTAAAAAGTAAGGGAAACCGGCATAGTATCACCTTCTTTTAATTATCTGAAATAACTTATAATAAATTATATCATACTTGATTTATTAAACTGCTTTTTTCAAAAATTTACCCTGAAAAACTCCACAAAAAAAAGACCGCTTTTTGCGGTCTTTTTATATCCCCAATTCCGCGATTATATCGTTTTTAGGCCTGAAGCCGATGAGCTTTTTAACGGGTGCCCCATCCTTGAAAAGTATAAGGGTGGGAATGCTCATAATACCGTATTTTGTCGGGGTATTAGGATTTTCATCCACGTTCATCTTGCAGACTTTTAATTTACCTTCGTATTCACCAGCTATCTCGTCAATTACCGGACCCATCATACGGCAGGGTCCGCACCATGCAGCCCAGAAATCTACAAGCACGGGTAAATCAGAGTTTAAAACCTCAGCCTGGAAATTGGCATCGGTAACATTTACGGGTTTCATCATAGTTCCTCCTTTAAATTTATATTTTCTTAACTTTATTATGCCCCTTAAATTTTAAAAAGTAAACAATTCTTTCCCTTTGACCATTCACTATATTTATACTATAATTTTGTTAAAGTATTTTCAAAATTGAAGGAGAATGGGCATGGAAGGCTCTTTAATACGTCAGCTTAGAAAAAACAGAAAATTATCCTTAAAAGAACTTGCTGAAAAAACAGGGCTTTCGGTTTCCTATTTGAGCGAAATAGAAACGGGTAAAAAGAAACCGTCTTTAGAAGTTGTTCAAAAACTTGCCGATGCTTTAAACGTATCCGTCGAAGCCTTTTTTAACACGGGTGAAGATAGTACCCCCGAAAAGCCCTTATCCATAGGAGAAAAAATTCATCTTCTCAGGCAAAGGAAAAATTTATCCCTGGAAAAACTCGCTGAATTAGCCGGTATTTCCGCCTCCTATTTATGTCAGATAGAGAAAGGAAATGTCCTACCTTCCCTTTCCACCCTTACCGGCCTTACGAAATTCCTCGATATAAAACCTGAAGAGTTACTGAATAACAGTGCCAATATGGGTGCAAAACTTAAAAAATTGAGGACCGAAAGGGGGCTTACCCAGGTAGAACTGGCTAAAAAAGCCGGGGTTTCTCCCGCCCTGATAGGACAGTTAGAAAACGGAAAGGTAGAACCTTCCATTAAAACCTTAGAGAAATTAGCTCAGGCCTTATCCGTAACCCCGTGTTTTTTCGTAACCGACGACGATGGTGCTGAAAATATCTTTAAAATAATGAACCCGGCATTAAAAGAGCTTTTTTTAGATCCAAAGGTAAAATCGGTTCTGGAAATGGTGGCCGACTGTACCCCTGAAGAATTGAGCTTTATTCTGCGCTTTATCGAACTTTATAAATCCCACAGGAAAATCTGATTCTTTAATAAGCGGGGGCAACGGCAAGGCCTTTAAACAGGCTGAAGCCCGAAAGATAAATCTTTAAACCCCTGCTTACGTCTATAAAGGGACTTACATAAACTTTTACTCCATCCGCTTCGTATACATCGTAATTAGAGGCATCGGCAGGCGAACCCGCATACACGGCAGGTATATATCTGCAGCCCGCTCATCCTCCGCCGATTTTTTCCAGCTTTACGGTGACCTCGGAAAGTCCCTTTTCTTCCAAGTATTTTTTAGCCCTTTCATCTATTATAATATTTACCATTATTTTCACCTCCTGATTTAATTTAATTATACTATTATAAATTTTCGCCGTCAATATAAAAGTGCAAAAATAAAATAGGGGCTATTAATAAAGTCCCCTATTTTATGATTTTCTTTCGCCCAAAAGATTATTATAATTTTCCATTATAAGACGGATTAGATCTGCATCCTCCCTCGATAAACCTAAAACATAATTTAAAACGTATTCCATCCCCTGATTTTTTAGCATTTCCTTAAGTCTCAAAGCTTCTTTGTCTTCCGGGTAGTCAAAGAGGAGGGCTGCAGCTATTCCTTTTGCAAGGTTTACCGGTTTTGCTCCTAAATCGGCGACTTCCTTGGCCGGTCTTACCAATCTTTCATTAATAGAAAGTTTTCTCAAGGGCTCCCTTCCTACCCTTTCCACTCTATCTTTTAACGCTTTGTTCTTAAATCTGTCTAAGGTCTTTTTAATATATTCTTCCAGGCCTTCGAAAGCGAATTTTTTTGAAAGATAAAAAGCCGCCTCTCTCATGGCACCGGTTACGGTATTTAAAATATCGGGATCCTGCAGGGATTCCTCTATGGTTCTGTAACCTTTTAGATATCCTAAATAAGCGCAGACCGCGTGGCCGGCATTTAATATAAAAATTTTTCTTTCGATATAGGGTTCAAGGTCCTCCACCCAGGTGATGCCCTTTATTTCAAGAATTTTACCTTTGAAACCCGGCTTTTCCACAGTCCATTCGAAATAAGGCTCCACTAACACCTTAGAATAATCCCTTTCCTGGGGAGGAACTATCCTGTCTACCGCAGCGTCGGGAAACCCTGCAATTTTTGATATTATTTCTCGTTCCTGTTTATCCGAATCCCTCAACATATATTCTTTTAAATGGGTAGATGCCCTGATGAGGTTTTCGCACGCAATTACATTTACAGGCTCAAGGTTTTCTTTTTCTCTTTTAAGAAGCCCTTTTTTGATCACTCCTGCAATTACTTCCAGTACCTTTGGCCCTACGGATGTGGTAATAATATCGGCTTCAGAAATTTTTTTTATGATTTCCCCTTCCTCTTCAAAAACTACCGCTTTTACCCCCTCCACGGGGATAACCGTTTCTTTTTCTCCGTACTTTTCCACCACACTGTACCTGCCGTGTTTATTCAAATAATCCACGAGTTCCCTATCCACATCAACAAAGGTAACCTCGAAACCCGACCGGGAAAGCAAAAAACCGATAAATCCCCTTCCGATGTTCCCGGCTCCAAAATGAACCGCCTTTTTCATGTCAGATCCTCCCGTTTAGAAAATCGAAAATTTCTTTCCTGGATGGATTTTGAATTAATTTCTTTACCTTTTCTTCGTTTTCAAAAAGGGTGGCTATGTTGGCCAGGATGTTTAAATGTTCATCTCCAAGGGCAGCTATGCCAATGACAAGATAAACTATATTATTATCTCCAAAGTCTACTCCATCGGACACGTGAATAACCGATAATCCGGTTTTTTTAATGTATTTTTTTGACTCTCCCACACCGTGAGGTATGGCTATGAAATTGCCTATATAGGTGGAGAGCATCCTTTCCCTTTCAAACATTGCATCAATATATTCAGGTTCCACATATCCTTCCTTTACCAGGATTTCTCCCGCCATTTTTATTGCTTCAAATTTATCCCTTACCTTTGCATCCACCACTATCATACTTTCTTTTATTATTTCTCCGTTTTTATTTTGAGTATTGTTTTTCTTTAAAAAACCGAATACCATTTGCACCTAAAACCTCCTATTTAAGCTTCTTTAACAGTATTTTTATAAACAGCGATTCGTTCTGCCCTTTTAATGCTGTTAAAAATTCCTTATCCTCCAGTATTAAAACGCTTATCCTTGCAAAAACTTCCGCGGTTTTTTTATAACCCTCCGTCGGTAAAAGCATCAGGACAAAGTCCCGGTAACCTTCCTTTTGTCCATCCATGTTTTTTAAAAACATTTTTTCCTTTGTTCCAAAAACTCCAAACAACGGCTCCCTTACCGAACGGGATTTGGCGTGCAGCAGGTATACCCCCGTTCCAGGAACTCCGCAGCCGCTCAGCTCCATTCTCCTTTTTAAATCTTCCTTCAATAGGTTCCCGTCTACTACGACGTCATTAAAATATTTAATCACCTCATCCATTAATCCTTCTATATTTTTCTTTGCTATTTCCTTGATAAAAACCATTTTTTCTATCAGATTGAATATCGCATCTTTTAATTCTTCCTTGGGATAGTCCGAATTTTCTTCGGCATTTTCGGTTTCTGCTGAATGGTTTTCTATTTCATTTAAGAGGGTATTTATTTTCTCCACTTCGTTTTTTGTGAGAAGGGGGGAAACGCTTATCGTTTTTACCCGGGGTAATTCAATCGGTATTGTAGATATTACAAGATCCACTCCCGGGTATTTCGCCAATGCCCCGTCTAATTCGAGAAGGGAGACCGCATCCAGGACCTTTAAATGCGGAAGTTCTTTTTCCACTCTGCTGTAAAGCATTTTAGAGCTTCCTATGCCGGTGGGGCAGACGAGTATAACGCTGTATTTTTTGTCCCTTTTCATCCTCTCCACAGCAGCTCCCACATGCATTGCAATAAATCCTATTTCCGATTCAGGAAATTTAATTAAAAGCCTGTTCTCCAGAGGTTCAACAGCTCTTTTACAGATTTCCATCAAATCGCTGTACTTTTCTTTTAGCTGAAAAAGTAAGGGGTTTCTTATATCCATCTTTAGCCTCAACCTTGCAATTGCGGGTTTCAGGTGCAGGGCAAGGTCTTTAACAGCCTTATTGTCTTTATTAATTTCCTTTTGAAGGACCTTACCGGCATTTATAAAAATTTCCTCCGCCATTTTCAACGCTTCGTCATCATTGATAAAGTAGAAAATTTCGTCAAATCCTTCTCTTTCTCTGATTTTTGCCCCCAGAAGGTGCATGGTTATATATCCGAGTTCTTCCTCGGGAATTTGGAAAATCCCCTTTTCCTCCATCCTTTTCCCAAGAGATCTTGCTATCTGGAATTCCCGGGTCATTTCCAGGGTTGCCAGGACGTTCTTTTCCATCGTAATTTTTTCGCCCTTTTTCAGCCGTGCCACGGATAGGACGATATGCACCAAAAGCCCCGCAAAAGCACTGTCCGCCAGTTTTATGTCGAATTCCTCAGTAATTTCCCTTAGAACTTCTTCAATATCATTTATCAAATCTTTTTCAATAAACTTTAAAAGCCTCAACTTCACTTCGTCTATTATGTCCCCGGAATCTTCTTCTGGTGCATTTCTTTCCCCGAACCTGGATTTTAAAAGCTCGATTAACTCGGACTCGTTAAACTGTTCGTAAATCAGATCTGCCAGGAGTGCCCTTTTATTTTTCTCCTCCCCCTCTAAGAAAACTCCCAGCCCAGGTTTTCTAATTATTTTAAGCTCGTATTTCCCCAGTATCCCTTCTAATTGGTCTAAGTCGTAACTTATAGTCGCTTCCGTTACCCTGAGTTCTCTTGCAAAGGTGTATAATTTTTCTATCCCCTTTTTTTCAATAAGGTTTAAAAGCACAAGTATCTGCCTTTCTTTTGCGGGAAGCCTGTCTTCAGAAAGCGTTTTTTTAGAAAGCTCTTTTGACAGGTTTTCGATAGCACTATCGGGTCCTCTTAACTTGATACCCTTGCCGGCCTTTCTTTCAAGAAAAAGCCCTCTTTTTTTAAGCTTTTCTTCCAGCGACGGCAAATCCCTCAAAATTGTCCTCCGGGATACCGAAAGTTCTTTGGCCAAATCCTGTGCGGTTTTGGGGCCTTTCAGTAGAAATTCTAAAATCCTTTTTTCCCTCGTTTCCAATTCATCGGCCATATTCATCACCATACCAAAAAATTTAAAGTAACGGCATTTGCCGTTACTTTATTTTATTTTAAATTATTATATCACTTGGAAAGCCTTTTTACTATTTCATCGTAAACGGGATTATTTACAAAGGTTTCTATGGATATGTGTTCCGCATTGGGAGCCTTTTCCCTTGCTCTTTCTGTAAGCTCTTTGTGGGATATAACTATATCGGCATCCTGCGGAATTTCATTGATAGCTGAATGAACTACCTCTACCTTTAAACCGGCTTCCTGAATCTTTTTTCTCAAAACGGTAGCCCCCATGGCAGAAGAACCCATGCCGCCATCGCAGGCAAAAACTATTTTCCTTACGCTGGTAGTTTTCTTCACCGCATGAAAGGCTTGTTTCCCTTTCAGCTGATCTACCATATCCTGGGCCGCAATCAAATCTCCTTCCTCCTGGCCAAATCTCTTTAACAGGGCTGAGGAAACCAGGAAGGATACGAGAGCAGAAAGCGCAATACCCGAAATAACCGGGATATATCCCCCTTTAGGTGTCATGGCAAGCTCGGCAAATATGCTTCCGGGAGACGGGGTGGCCACAAGCCCTGCGCCCATTACCACGAAGGTAAATACGCCGGTTGCTCCTCCGAGGATTACCGCCAGCAGCAGGATTGGGTTCATCAGGACGTAGGGGAAGTAAATCTCGTGAATACCGCCAAAAAAGTGTATAATAATAGCCCCTGGAGCGGACTCCTTTGCTATGCCCTTACCCACCAGCCAGTAAGCCAAGAGCACTCCAAGACCGGGACCGGGATTTGTTTCCAGGAGGAAGAAAATAGATTTGCCCGTTTGTGCTGCCTGCTGTACTCCGAGGGGTGCAAGAATCCCGTGGTTTATAGCGTTATTTAAAAAGAGGATTTTACCGGGTTCTATAAACAAGGATGCAAGGGGCAGGAGTTTTGCATTTACTATCGCCTGAACTCCTGAGGCAAGGAAGTTATTTAAGGCCTGAACCACCGGGCCGATTCCAAGATATGCGAGCAGGGTAATAATCATACCTATGATACCGGCAGAAAAGTTGTTTACAAGCATTTCAAAACCCGCTGGAATTTTGTCCTGAAAAGCTTCATCAAACTTTTTAATTGCATATCCCCCGAGCGGTCCCATAATCATGGCGCCCAGAAACATCGGAACATCAGCACCCACAACTACGCCCATTGTTGCCACAGCACCCACTACTCCGCCGCGAACGCCGTGAACCATCTTCCCTCCGGTATAGCCAATTAGAACGGGGAGCAGGTATACTATCATGGGGCCCACGAGTTTTGCCAGCTTTTCATTGGGCAGCCAGCCGGTAGGAATGAAAAAGGCCGTTATGAGACCCCAGGCTATAAAAGCCCCGATGTTAGGCATCACCATCCCGCTTAAAAACCGCCCAAAGCTTTGAATTTTTGTCCTCATAGCCTACCTCCTTTAAATTTTGTCACCCGCATTTGGTGACATTTTTTAATTAGCATTTGAAATTCTCCGATTTTATGATATACCTTTGTGCATTGATTTTCAAGGAAAACATATTCACCAGATAACATATGTTCTGGTGACATTGTTTAATAATTTTAATTAATAGTTTTGTCTTAATAGGGTAAAATATTGTAATATTTCATATTTGTCTTTACTTTTGTGTAGTATTTTGTGGTATTTTATTTATTTTCTGTGGGGTAAATTGTATAATATTTTATTGAGAAAATATATTTTAAAAAAATTATAAAGGAGGGTGTTTGCATGAAGAAGCTCAATTTAACCACCAAAATTTTTATAGGACTTATAGTTGGTATAATAGTGGGTCTCTTCTTCCAATCTGCGCCCGATGCAGCTAAGACCTATATCAAACCCTTCGGCGACCTATTTCTTAACCTCATTAAGATGATCATCATCCCGCTGGTTCTTTCATCCTTAGTTGTAGGAGCAGCAAGCACGGGTGATGTAAGAAGGCTTGGAAGGATTGGAGTAAAAACCATAGCCTACTACCTTTTGACTACAGCTTTTGCCGTAACCCTTGGCCTAATCCTTGGAAACATTATCGATCCGGGCTTCGGTCTTACTCTTCCGGCTAACGCAAAGGTTGAGGTAAACAAAGCTCCGTCGGTGGTGGAAACCCTTTTAAACATCATTCCGACAAACCCGGTAAAAGCTATGGTAGATGCTAACATGCTTCAAATCATCGCTTTTGCCCTGTTCCTGGGAATAGGAATAACCATTGCCCGGGAAAAAGGAAAACCGGTGCTCGACTTTTTTGAGAGCCTGGCAGAAGTGAGTTATAAAATAGTCGGAATCATAATGGAATACGCTCCCATCGGTGTATTCGCCCTTATCGTCCCCGTTGTAGCCGCCAATGGTCCCAAAGTGCTCCTACCCCTTTTAAAGGTTATAATAGCTGTTTATCTTGGAGTTGCTCTCCACGCAGGCATAGTCTACTCCACCCTTGTGAGGATATTCGGCAAAATTAGTCCGGCAAAATTTTTCAAAGGGGCTGCCCCTGCCATGCTGGTAGCCTTTACCACCTGCAGCAGCTCCGCTACCCTTCCCGTAAGCATGGATGTCACCGAGAAAAACCTTGGGGTTTCAAAATCCGTATCCAGCTTCGTCCTGCCCTTAGGAGCCACCATTAACATGGACGGAACGGCATTGTACCAGGGAGTCTGCGCGCTTTTCGTCGCCCAGATTTTCGGAATTAACCTAACCCTATCCCAGCAGCTTACCATTATTCTAACCGCCACCCTTGCATCCATAGGAACTGCCGGTGTTCCCGGTGCCGGCCTTATAATGCTATCCATGGTGCTGCAGTCGGTAGGTCTCCCCTTAGAAGGTATTGCATTGATTGCCGGTATTGACAGGATATTAGATATGCCCAGGACCTGCATCAACGTAACCGGTGATATTGCCGGCTCCGTGGTGGTTGCGGCTACCGAAGGAGAACTTAACCCGGACGTAGCTAAAGCACTATAATAAAATTTAACAAAAAAGCTGGCCAGATTTTTCCGGCCAGCTTTAAAATTTTTTTTAATAAATGCGGGATTCTTTTATTTCGTTTTGAAGTGCCTTAACTGTCGCTTTTAATTCCTCAATTTCCTTTTTCAAATCCACCTCTTCTTTTTCAGGAGCCTCATCACCACAAATTTTATCCATGATATCTTCTTTTTTTTCATCAAAGTTTTTTTTTAGCATGTTCTTGCCTTTCTCTGCCAGCATTTTTGCCTCATCCATTCTCTTAGAAACCATGGGTTCTACCTTTTTTTTCATTTTATCCGGCATAATCATGTAGGCAAGAGCAGCAAGACCCATCCCGTAAAACAATTTTTTTATAACAGACACGGGCATCCCTCCTCTAAAATTCAGGATGCCCTGTTTAATTAATAAAATTCCCGGTAATTTATGTAAATTTTTTTATAATTTAATGCCATTGTAATCATTCATCGCATTTTCTATGCCTTTTTCTACTACGCATAAAGCGGCTTTGGCCGCAAGCTGTATAATTTCTCTCGCTTTTTCCCTTTCGTCTTCCTGAAAAGTGCCCAGAACATGACTTATTGTATCCTGACCGGGTTTTGGTTTTCCTATCCCCACCCGCACCCTCGTAAATTCTTCAGAATTTATATGGTAGATTATGGATTCTATCCCCTTGTGCCCTCCGCTGCTGCCCCCTTTTTTTATCCTTATTCTGCCAAGGGGCAGGTCCATGTCATCGTATACAACTATTAAGCTGGAAAGAGGCAGTTTGTAAAAACTTACTGCCTCTTTAATGCTTTCCCCCGACAGATTCATGTATGTCATGGGTTTTAAAAGAATTAATTTTTCTTCTTTGTAATAAATGTCGCTGTAAAGGGCTTTGAATTTAATTTTGTTTATTACCGTTCCCAGTTCCTCGGCTATAAGGTCCAGCACCATAAAACCAATGTTGTGCCTCGTTTTTTCGTATTGTTTACCCGGATTACCCAGGCCTGCAATTAAATGCATTTACACTACTCCTCTTGTTTCTTTTCTTTACCTTTTGCTATCACTTCAGGTTCGCCTTCAGCGGCTCCAGCTCCTTCCTCTTCCTCAACCGCGGGTGCGAGAACCGCTACCACAATTTCTTCGGGGTCGTCGAGCACGGTTATTTTGTCGGGAAGGCTTATTTCCTTTACGGTAAGAACATCTCCTATCTTCAAATGGGAAATATCCACTTCGATATGTTCGGGAATATCCTGCGGTAGAGCCTCTATTGTAAGTTCATCCAGCTGGTGCTGTAAAACTCCGCCCATTTTTACGCCTTCCGGCTCGCCTTTTAATAATATGGGCACGTCCACCTCTACCTTATCGGTCATGGAAACTTTATAAAAATCTATGTGGTTTATAACGTTGTTTAGTAGATCCCTTTGAATTTCTTTAATAATTACTGTGTGTTTTTCGTTGCCAAAGATAAGGTCTATGAGGACGCTTTCCCCATGCCCCTTAATGGCTTTTAAAAACTCCATTTCGTCCACCGCTAAGTATTTGTTTTCTATGTTTTTACCGTACAAAACCGCAGGAATTTTTCTTTCCCTTCTTAAAGCCCTGAGTGTGCCCTTACTATTTAGTTTCCTCTCCGCAACCTTCAGAGTAACCTGTGCCATATAAATCCCCCTTTCAAAATTGTGGAATATTATGGCTTCTATGCATATACAATAGTATATCCCCTTTTTAACAAATAATCAATATTTGAAAGTTTTCAAAAATCAATTAATCAAACAACGTGCTCACCGAAAGATGTTGATGAATTCTGTTTATCGCTTCAGCAAAAAGGGGAGCTACCGAAAGCACCTTGATTTTTTCTATTTTCTTTTCCTCATCCAAGGCTATGGTATTGGTCACTACAACTTCTTTTATTTCCGATTTTCTCAATCTTTCAATTGCAGGTCCGGAAAGCACCGGATGAGTGCAGCAGGCAAAAACCTCTTTTGCTCCTCTTTCCAGTAAGGCTTCGGCGCCAAGAGTAATGGTACCTGCGGTATCTATTATATCGTCAATAATAATTACCGTTTTCCCTTTGACATTTCCGATAATGTTCATAACTTCAGCCACATTGGGCTCCGGTCTCCTTTTATCAATAATGGCTATGGAAGCATTTAACCTGTTTGCCAGCTCCCTCGCCCTGGTTACCCCACCTAAATCCGGCGACACAACCACCAGGTCCTCAATCTCCTTTTTTCTGAAATAATCCGCAAGGATCGGTACTGCCAGCAGGTGATCCACCGGGAAATTAAAAAATCCCTGTATCTGCCCTGCATGTAGGTCCATTGTCAAAACCCTGTGGGCTCCGGCAGTGGAAATGATATCGGCAATCAGTTTTGCCGTAATGGGGTCCCTTGCGCGGATCTTTCTATCCTGCCTTGCATAACCGTAATAGGGTATGACCGCCGTTATCCTCCAGGCCGACGCTCTTTTTAAAGCATCAAGCATTATCAGAAGTTCCATTATGTGGTCGTTAGCAGGATAGGAAAGAGGCTGAACAACAAACACGTCGGCGCCTCTTACGCTTTCGTTTATCTTCACCTGAATTTCGCCATCGCTGAAGGTATTGACAACCGCATCGCCCACATTTACTCCCAGTATCTGGGCTATTTCCTTCGCTAAATCCGGGTTGGCATTCCCTGTAAAAATCTTAAGCTTGCTCTCCGCCATTTGTTTTTCCTCCTTCAAAAATCTTCTTTCTTTTTTCTACCCACCCCGGCTTATTTTCCTGCTTAGCTCTGGCAATTGCTAAGGCTTTGCCGGGCACATCCTTGGTCAGGGTGGAACCCGCCGCCACATAGGCGCCTTCTTCTATTTTTAAAGGGGCAATGAGATTGGAGTTGCACCCTATGAAAGCATTATCCTGAACCACCGTCTTATGTTTTTTGTATCCATCATAATTGACAAAAATTACCCCGGCGCCAATATTCACTCCCGCTCCTATTTCCGCATCCCCCACATAAGAAAGGTGAGGAATTTTTGTGCCCTCTCCTACGGTGCTGTTCTTTACTTCAACAAAATCCCCAATTTTTACGTGGGAGGAAAGTCTGGTGCCCGGTCTCAGGTTGGCAAAAGGCCCTATTTTTACTCCGTCCCCTATTTCGCTTTCCACCACAAAGCTGGATAATATTTCCACATTGTTGCCAATTTTTGAATCCCTTATTACGCTATTACCCAGGATTAAGCAGCTTTCTCCTATTTGGGTTTCCCCTTCAATAACCGCACCGGGATAAACAACCGTATCCCTCCCTATTTTCACCCTTGCATCCACGACACAGCTTTCCGGATTGATAAAGGTAACTCCATCCCTCATCAAATTTTCCACTATTTCTCTTTGCATTAATGCCCGGGCTTTTGCAAGTTGCACCCGGTCGTTTATCCCGTGAACCTCATTTGGGTTTTCTGTTTTAAAGGCCAGTACCTTTTCTCCCTCATTGTTAAATATCTCCACCACATCGGTAAGGTAATATTCTCCCTGGCGATTTTCGTTTTTAACATTCTTCAATGCTGAAAAAACCTTTTCCGTTTCAAAACAGTATATTCCCGAATTTATCTCTTTTATTAGTTTTTCCTCTTTTTTTGCATCCTTTTCCTCCCTTATGGCTACCACCCTGCCCTCTTTTTTTATAATCCTTCCGTACCCATAAGGGTTATCAAATTCGCACGTCAAAACCGTAGCTGCAGGCTGATGTTCTATGTGAAAATTGAAGAGGTTTTTCAAGGTTTGGGGTTTTATAAGGGGCATATCGCCGTATAAAACCATTATATATTTGCTGCCCTTAACCGCTTCCTCTGCTTGCATTAAAGCGTGTCCCGTACCCTTTTGTTCCGGTTGCAGAACGAACTTTACATTTTCATTTTCAAAGGCTTTTTTTACCTCTTCAGCTCCTCTCCCCACTACCACCACTATTTTATCCGCTCCGGCCTCTCTTGCACAGTTTACCACGTAATGCAGCATGGGATAACCGCAGATTTTATGTAAAACCTTTGGAGTATTCGATTTCATCCTCGTCCCTTCACCCGCAGCCAGGATAACCGCAGAAAATTCACCCATACACTACCCTCCTGAAACAAAATATCACCTTTTATAATATATCATAAAGAGCCTTTTGAAGAAATCTAAGTCAAAAAAAAAACATAGGGACAGATTTGCCCTATATTTTTAAATTTTCTATCTTCAATTTAACTAATTGCAGCTTGATAGGATTTCAGGACAGCCTCCTGGATTTTAGCCCTCATGTAAGAATTCAAAGGGTGAGCAATATCCTTGAACTGCCCATCGGCGGTCTTGCGGCTGGGCATCGCAATAAAAAGACCGCTGTCCCCCTCGATAACCCTGATATCATGGACCACAAATTCATTGTCAAAAGTCACTGAAACAATGGCTTTCATCTTTCCTTCTTCCTGGATTTTTCTAATTCTTACATCGGTAATTTCCAAAAACCGCACCTCCAAAAATATTTTCCTTTTAGTTGTACTTCTATAAAAATGGACAAAGTCCTCCTGATTTTTAATAATTTTTATAGATTTTTTAAAAAATTCCCGGACGAATTTTGATTATCCCCCTCAGGGTTTCCACCTTTTCCAGCACCAGAAGTGAGGTATAATTTTTTACAAGTTTTTCCTTGGGCTCTTCGGTGGAAATAAAAACGGCTATACCTGCGGTTTCAGCATTAAATTCCCGGACAAGCTCCGTCATTCCCCTTGCTGTCCCCCCGCCTTTCATGAAATCATCCACAATCAAAACCCTTGCTTTTTCCGATAAAGCCCTTTTGGGGAGGGCCATGTTTTGAATTCTGCCGCTGGAGCCGGATACGTAGCTGATATTTACCGACGGGCCCTCGGTCACCTTTATATCCCTTCTTGCCACCACCAGAGGGACATTTAAAGCCCTTGCGGTCATCAAAGCCAGTGGGATTCCTTTGGTTTCCACCGTGAGCACGCACGTAGGCTCTTTTTCTAAAAATTTCTCGGCTATTACCTCTCCTATGCGGTAGGAGTATTCGGGAGAAAATATTATATCCGTAAGATATATATAGTCCCCCGGAATCAACCGGTTTTTATCGTTTATAAGTTCGCAGAGTTCCCCTAAAAGAGACTGTATTTTATCCTTAGAGTTTTTTACCCGGTAACGCACTCCCCCTGCAGCTCCTGGAAGGGTCTCCAAAACCCCCTCCATGGAATAAGAAAGGGAAGACTTAATAATGTTCAAATCCTCGCTTATCGAAGATTTTGCGGCATTATACCTTTCTGCAAAATATTTAAGAGGAATTATTTTATTGGGATTCTCCGTAAGATGTTTAGTAATTAAAACCAATCTCTGACTTCTCCTCATAATCCGCCCCCTTTTGCGAGCACCTTTTCTGCAATTTCTAAATCGCTAATTTTGTCCACATCCGTTCCGATTTCCGGATATTCGCTTATTATGGCTTTTGCCCTCACATCAAAAAGCTCATATACCCTTTTTTCCAGGTCCTTTATTCTCAAAGTGCCAATCAAGAATTTAACGAGAAAAACGGGGCCGAAAATCATAGAAAGCTTCAAAGGATTTTTTCTGTACTTAAAAAAACCTTCCACCTTATCGATAGCCCTTTTTACGGCGCTTAGCTTTACCAGAACCACATTCCCACCGGTAAAAGACCCTTCATATACCCTCACGTAGGTTCTTTTTACCCCGGGGAATTTTTTGTCGTTGACCTCCTTTTTCACGATGGGATAGCAAAATTCCGCACCCGTAGCCTTAGCCCTCACTATAAAGTCCTCCAGGGCCTCCTTTGTAATCATGGGAATATCGGAGGTAAGGATAAGAATTTCTTCTTCCTCCGAAAAAACCGATAATCCCTTTTTAACATTCTCAAAAAGGGAGCCTTCTTCCTTTATTACATTAAAATCTCCTCTCGATATTTCCTTCAATTTTTCAGGTCCTATTGCAAAAATCTCATCAATTGCTTTAATTTCCTTAAGCACGTTCACAATGTATAATATCATTTCCTTTCCGGCTATCTTAATAAACGCCTTGTTATCTCCTTTATCCTTTAAACTATCCTCAGCGGTCCCCCCGGCAAGGATAAGAGCTTTCATTAATTATCATCTCCAATATCCATTTGTTTTCTTAAAATATCCATAACATTATTTTCCACTTTTTCTATATGCTCCTCGGCAAGTTTTTTTGCCTTTTCCACATTCCTCTCGGTAATCGCTTCCACTATTTTTTTGTGCTCCTCCATCAATTTCTTCAATCTACCCGGATTTTCAAAGGATTGTATCCTGAACCTGTCAATCTGCTCCTTTAAATTGCTTATTATTTGCACCAGACGGTCATTTCTGCTGGCTTTAAAAAGGATATTGTGAAATTCCGCATCCTTCTGGATTATAAGGTCTAAATCATTTTTTTCCGCGGCATCGTTAATTTCAAGGAGCACCCTTTCTAAAGATTCTATCTCTTCATCGGTAATTCTTTCGGCAGCTAAGGCCGCTGCAAGGCCTTCCAAACTCTGCCTTACCTCAAAAACGTCGGCAGCGTCCTTCATAGAAAGCCCCGCCACGTAGGCCCCCTTTCTCGGCACCATCACCACAAGCCCTTCAAGTTCCAGTTTCCTTATAGCTTCCCTTACAGGAGTTCGGGATACCCCCATCTCTTCCGCTAACTGAACCTCCATCAACCTCTCGCCGGGTTTTAATTCGCCGGAAATTATAGCCTCTCTTAATGCCTGAAATACTATTTCCCTCAGGGGTTTATAATTGTCCAACCTTATTGTCTTAAATCTGCCTGCCAAAATTTCCCCTCCCCGAATTAACTTAGTTCCGTAATTATCACAGTATTATTGTTGCCATTAAATTTTTCAGCAGCCTTTTGAGCATCCTTAAGGCTTTCAAAAATGCCGTATACCGTGGGTCCGCTCCCCGACATCAGGCTGCCCAGAGCTCCCCTTTCCTTCATAGCCTCTTTAATCCTTTCAAGTTCCGGATGCATTTTAAAGGTAACCTCTTCTAAAACATTGCAGAGGCCTTCTGCAATCCCCCGGACATCCGCTCTTTTTATTTTATCTATAGTTCCCATGGTGTCAGGCCTTTTTTTTATATTTCCTACATTCAGTCTACTGTATACTTCCTTTGTGGAAACAAAATAGGGGGGTTTAACCAGTAAAACAACTATATCCTTTAAACCGGGCAAAGGTTCCAGTTTTTCTCCTATGCCCCGTGCTACGGCCGTTCCCCCCATTATCGAAAAAGGAACGTCGGCTCCAATTATTTTGCCCAGCTCCATCAACTGCCCTAAATCTTTCTTTAAATCAAAAATCTCATTAATGCCCATCAATACGGCAGCCGCATCGGCACTCCCGCCTGCAAGCCCGGCTGCAACAGGAATATATTTCTTGATATCTATTTCCAGTCCGGCATCCAGATTAAACTTATCCATCATAAGTTTTGCCGCTTTATAAGCCGTATTTTCTTCATTCAGAGGTACTCCGGGGGCTTCGCAGAGAATTCTTATCTCTTTTTCAGGAAGTAACCTAATACTGACCCTGTCACTTAAAGAAATCGTCTGCATTATCATCTCCACTTCATGGTAACCATCCTGCCTTTTGTAAAGAACATCTAATGTAAGGTTGATTTTTGCTTTTACATCCATCTCAAATCTGTGCAAAATTATCCCCGCCTTTTCGTCCCTAAATATATATTTCACATTTTATTCAAAAATCCTTCAAAAACAAATAATTTAACGAAATTATTTATAAATACGTCTTTATTATAATATAAAAATAAAAAGCCCGCTTGATTTTGCGGGCCTAAAATTTACCTTGGAATTATTAGCTGCTGGCCGGGCATTATCATATTCGGATTTTGCAGGTTGTTTGCCTTTACTATGGAGTCCACCGTCACATTGTAGCGTTTTGCTATCTTCCAGAGGGTATCGCCTCTTTGCACTATATAAATGGTCAGGGACGGCTTTTCTGGCGGCATTTCACCGGGTTTTTCAGGCTTTTCAGGTTTTTCGGGCTTTTCTTCCTCTTCCGGTTCGATTACTTCGGTCACCACTTCAATTTCAATTGTTTCCGTCACCTTCGCAAATAATTTTATAATTGCCCTGACTTCCATCTTCCTGGGCGAAGCCGGATCGAAGCTTGCGGTAACGTGTTCTACTATCAAATCAAAGTCCAGCATCATATTCTCTTGGGCACCGGGAATCTCTACGAAGGTGGTGAAGGGTATTTCATGTTCCATGAAATGTACCGGCTGCTGGGGCTGGCCTTCGGGAACCTTGGCCACATACAGTGTCTCTACGAGCAATGTTCCTTCTACTATTACCTTGCTGTCGATAATCCTCGCATTGTCAATTCGGGCGGTAGCATTTGTAGAGTAAATTTCCAGGATGTCGGGTTTGGGATCGGGTACATTGACGGTTTCTTTTACGATTATCTGGTTTTCGTTTTCACCTACCACCTGGTCAACTTTGAGCTCTATCTTTTTAACCTCTAATTTTTCTGAGGGGCTAAAGAGGTCTATAATTACATCCAGTACCTTTGTCTCGTATACCCTGACCATTGCCTTTATTACCGCTTCCACGGAAACGGTTCTATCGTCCTTTTTCCGTCCTCTTATGTGTTCTACTTCTACCCTGACTATTCTGGTCATGGATTCCTTGGCTCCGGGTATCTCCACAAAGGTGGTGAAAGGTATCTGGCCTTCCAGGAAATGCACCGGCTGCTGGGGCTGGTTTTCCGGAACCCTGGCTACGTAAAGAACCCCTACATCCAGGACTCCCTCTACGATTATTTTACCGTCCAAAACCTTAACCTGAGTGGTCCTGGCCGTGCCCTGAACCTTAATTATCTCCAGGATATCGGGTTTTACGTTGGGAACGGCAATATCTCCCTTGGCAATGCTCTGGGAAGAAGCGTCTCCTACTATGTGATCCAGCTTTACCGTTTCCTTCAATACCTGCAGGTCTGCGGGTCCGGTGGCATCTACGGCAACCTCCACTTCAACCCTTTGGAGCACTTTTACCAGGAACTGGATTACAAAGCTTGCGGATATCTCCCGGGGCCTCTGCGGGTCAAAGGAAAACTTGCTGTACTCTATCTTGGGCATGACCTTTACCGCCATATTCTTTTTAGCGCCCGGCACCTTGGCAAAGAAGCTAAAAGATATTCTGCCTTCCACCGCATGAACCGGCTGGGAAGCAATGTTGGCGACGTACATGGCATCCACTTCTAATTCGCCTTCTACCATTATTTTCCCGTCCAGTATGCTAATTTTCAATGAATCTAAATCTACTTCTGCCTTTACTGAAATTACACGGCTGATATCCGGTTTTCCTGCCGGCAGGTTTATTATGCCCTCTACTACTGCCTGGGCTTTGTCTTCTCCTACTACCTGGTCTACCCTGACTATTTCCTTTGTTAAAACGACTCCCATACTATTCCTCCCTTCAATAAAATACTCCCTTTACTTTTATTAATATATGTCACTATTCGTAAATATGTTACAATTTTAATTCTTCTTCGATTTCAGGTATCTTAGCCTCATCCTTTACATCATTTTTTATGGTCCCTTCATCCTTTACATCCCCATCATTACCTTTTACGGGGGATAGTCTTTTCTCCAAATCCTCATAGATGTTTTCTTTAAAAAATCTTAAAAGATACAGGTAAAACAATATCACCGCAATACCCATTAGAATTATAAAGGCCATTAGGCTTTCCATTAAAATCCTCCCCGCTAAAGGGTGGTAAAGCTTTAATACTAATATATTATTTTGTTAAAATAAAGGTTCAAAAAAAGATAAAAAGCAGGCTATTGCCTGCTTTTATCCACATTATCCACAGAGTTATTCACATTTAATGCACATTTCCACAGAATCTTCCCTAATTAGTCCCTATGAAGGTCTGGGTAAACATTTTGCCATAAGGACCCCCGTCAACGATTCCAATACCTATTTTATTGAAGTTAGGATTTAAAATGTTTGCTCTGTGGCCGGGACTGTTCATTAAAGCCTGATGAGCTTTTTCCACCGTTGGTGCCCCGGCGATGTTTTCTCCCGCATACCTGTAAGCTACTCCGGCATTTTTTAATGCATCAAAGGGGGACCCGTAGGTAGGGGAAATATGCCCAAAGTAATTTTTTTCAATCATATCCTTGCTCTTTTTCCTGGAGATATCCACAAGCCTCATATCTATTTCTAAAGGCTTTAGCCCCGCCTTAATCCTTTCATTGTTAACCAGGTCAAGCATTAGCTTCTCATCCTTTGTCAAACCCTGAACAACCGTACTGTTCTGGGACTGCCCGTTATTTGATGAGACACCGCTATTTGTAGAAGATGGGGCCTTTGTTTCAATGCTTTTTAAAAGGGTACTCAAATAGGTAATGCCGTTATATTTTATGTAAAAAACATACTTTACCCCCGGCAACAATTTTCCCGCATTAAAACTTATGTTTATGCTGGTTGCCGCAAAGGCCGTGGAGGATATAAAAAGAGATAACAGCAGTAGTAGCACAATTACCTTGTTTTTCATGCCTTTCATACCTTTACCTCCTTGTACTAATTAGTTTTTATTAATTATAAAAAACCAAAACACCGTACACAAACCCGGTTTTCTGATAAATAAATAAAAAAAAAGCCCTGAGGCTTTTTAATTTCAAATACCATAGCCTTTATATAAAATACATAAGCGTAGCGGTAAAATGAAACAGGATGGTAATAAGAGGTCCTATAACCTTAAAAAGTAAACTTTAAAAGCTTCATGACATTTATTATCGGATTTATTAATGTGGCCTCTTCTGAGCCTGCAAATAAAAGACCCACCGCTTCGTTTTTTTCCGTCAATACCAGGGAACCGCTATCTCCGGGTTTTGCCATGGGGCCCGTAAGTATCTGTTCGTAAAAAGTCGCTTCTTCATTCTCTCCGAGCATTACCTTGATTACCACATTCATCGCTTTTATTTCACTTTTTGTAACCCCGCTGGTGCGCCCGCTTTTCACAACAGACAGCCCCAGCTCCGGCAGGGTTTCGCCTTTTACCTTTCCCAATTCCAGAATTTCATCGGACACATAGGAAGGGTGAACGGGTTTTGCCAGAGCAGCATCCACCAGGTTCTGCATGGCTTTCTTTTTATAAAACCTTACGTTGTAGCTTGGCCTCAGGATTTTTACGGCTTTGTCCAGAATTCTCTCTCCGACTTTGGCCACGGGGCATTCTACCTGAGTCATATCCTTCTCTACGGGGATAAACCTGAAAAGGTGTCCAATGACATCCTCGCTTTTCCCGCCGTCATAAGCTCCGGGCTGCAGGATGGGGTCACCAAGGCTTGCCTTTTTATCCCTGCCGTTGGTGGAGTTTGCAAGAACGTGATTGTTGGAGAGGATTAAAGGCTCCCTGGTAACCGAATCCCTTACCAGCGCTCCAAAGGTGCCCGCAGTAACTTTATAATGGCCTATGCTGATGCCGGGCCTGGCAGGCCTTAACTTTTCTGTCCTCAGCCCCAGGAGTTTTATTTCTCCCACCTCAATGACATCCGTGTTCACATCCTCTACCCTTTCGGGGATAACCTCAGCTTTTCTCAATTCCTCCCGGGGGATTTTTTTCTTAACCAGTACCAGCAGTGATTTTTTATTTGTTCTCTCTCCATTAACGGTTTTATAACCGATACCCACTCCCACCACGTTTTGAATTTCAAGAAGCTTTTTTGTATATTTTCTTAATATTCTTTCGGTTCGGTCCATAAAAATTGCCTCCCCCATGAATCTTTATAATTATAATATTCATGAGGGAGGCTTTTGCGCCCTAATGCTTAATTTTCACCGCTTTGCCGTTACCGGCACAGAATATCAGCTCGACGGAATCGGTTAATACATCGGAATAACTGTATGAAACCCTGTTTATAAATTCGGGAGATTCTTCAATCCTTATAACAAATATATTGGGATAAACCTTTTCGAGAATACCTATTTTCTCGTAAGTCTTTTTTCTACCCCTGTTTGCTTTAATCTTAACCTTTTTCCCCACAAAGGGTTCTATACTTTTTTTTATTTTGAGGAGAGCATTATCCTTTAACAAATTAAACTCACCTCTTTATTATACAAACTACACGATTGTATTATAACACCCCTTGTCCGAAATGTCAAATAAAAAGTAGAATATTTTATCAGTATTATGCTGTTTTGTCAAATGTCATATTATAAACAAAAAACGGCCTATTTTAATGTGAGGCCGTAATAATAGAGGATAATCCCAGAAAAAATTGTCTGTGCGACATTTTTTCTATACTTTTCTTCCGATATCCTTTTTTCTTCCCGGGGACAGTTTAAATTGCAAGTGAAAATCATTACTCCGGGGCATTTGCATTCTCTCAGCAGGAAAAGGTCTGCCTCATAGGATACCGCTTGAACCTTTAGATTTGAGATAAAAGCTTCCTTGATGCATTCAGCAAGTCTTTTCCCTTCTTTATCTCCCGGCAGGTAAAAAATTTCCACATACCCTTCCCTGTCGGGCTTCAAAAAATTTTGCTGAAGGCTGATAAAAAGGTCCGGATCAAAATCATTAATAACCCTTATTCTTTCCATGAGGTCTTTTTTTTCATTATTATTCCTGGTGAGGATCACTTTTGCCCCTTCTTTAGAAAGTATCTCCCGCAAAACCCTTGCCATTTCGTAATTTATAAATCCTTCCGATAACCCCATAGGCCCGCATAAATCGTCCTCGGACCCCTTGCCGGGATCCACTGCAATTTTTTTAAAAATTAGCGGATTATCCTCGGAGGGCATTTTTATTTTTTCTACTTCCGTTCCCGTAAAATAGTGCTTTAGTATATTCGCAAAATCCTGCCCTTTTAAAGCCATCCCTCTTGCCCCGTACTGACACATTCCCAGTCCATGGCCTTTCCCCATAATTTCTAAGGCTATAGCTACTACCTTCCAGTTTAATTTGTTAGAATTTATGGAAAGCAGTTCTTTTATTTCTTCTCCGGAAAATTCCCTGTCTCCTACCTTTATCCTTTTTATCCGCCCGGATCCCGTCGTTTTTATTTCCTCAAAGATTCCCTTTATATCCACCTTGCCCGTAGCTGAGTCGAAGTTAACCCCCAATTTTTTTTTTAAATTTTTAATTGTAATAATCCTGCGGGTAACGTAATGGGGTGAATCGCTGCAGAATCCACATTCTACCTTCCTCAAATAACTTATCTTATTTCCCAGGACATTTTCCGAATCTTCCGTATATCCACCGCAGGTGTCGTGGTACAGGGCTTCTACAGGGTTTCCATTGTATGTTAAAATTAATCCGGAGGTTTCCTCAACGGCTTTTTTTATGCTCTCGGGAATTTCCCCCAATTTATCCGAAAATCCCTGACAGTGTCCAGGGTCTGTGCACACATCGTATTCGGGGTATCTCGTGCATCCGCTTCCGCCGAATATTCTCATCCTCCTTACGGCAATTGTCCTGCAGCAAACCGCCTGAGATTTTAGGGCTTCCATGGGAAAATCGGCGGGCATTGCGGATGCCACGGCGTATTTTACGTACTCCTCTAATTCCATTCGGTATACTTTCTTCATCCTTGAATCAAAAACCTTTAGCATTAATCCTTGCTCCATTTTTCATCACCGCCTGCTTTACTCGTAAGGAGAACGCGGGAGCCCTTCCCTGTACTTGCCCCGGGTTTCGATGCCGCCTATTCCTTTTGTGCCCGTAATCGTCGCCTCAATGGCTTCTTTCAAAGAGATTATTTTTGATATGGGAGTATAAGCCACCCTTTCAATTACCATAACGGGATCCAGGGCGTGGATAAAAACCCGGTGGGGAGAACTTGCAAAATTCGCTCCGGCTTTTATCAGGCCTTCATAGTAAGACTGACACGCACCGGCGAAGATTATCAGCTCATCCTTGGATGGCTGTATTTTTCTTGCCTCTTTTACCGATTCTATAAAAAACTTTGAGTTTCTGTACGAATTTACATTATTGTAATCCCTTGCATTTTTTAAAAGGCCGTCGTGCCCGGTAATCACGAGAATATCCGGTGCAAACTCAAAAAGCAAATTTTTAATATTTTTTGGTTGATCCTTTTCGGAAATATTAAAACCCACAGCTTCTATCTCTAACTGTTTATAGGTATTCAGGCATATTTCTAAGTAATCCTCATCGCCGTCCAAGTGCAGAACCTTTACCGGCATACAAAAAAAGCCGTTCTCTACCCTTTCGTTCCTGGTGTAGTTTTTTTCTTTTTCCAGTTCCCTCCTGTAAAAAACCCTCTCCAAACATTCGTTGTAGGTTTTTATAAGATTGATTCTGTATTCCCTAATTTCATTTTTAGTGGGTAATATTAAATCATCCAGCGGCGCATCTGCTAAAACCCTTATGTTAATACCCTTTAAAAGGGCTAAATTTTTTTCTTCATGAACCTCTACCACCTTAAAAAGTAAATCCCCTCCGTAAGAAATCCTCTTTACTATATCTCCTGGTTTAACCTTAGCCATCCCCTTCACCCCCTCGAATTTTCTTTATTCACACTTTTAAACTTTATTACATAATATGCTACCATAAAGCCGCATGTTAATTAAATTGGGGGGCTTTTCGTGATTGCTGCTGTAGTACCTGCAAAAAACGAGGAGGGAAGGATTTCAAAGGTTTTAATTAATTTGATAAAAATAGGAGTGGATATAATTATTACCGTAATTAACGGTTCCACGGATAATACCCTTTACGAAGTACAAAAATTGAGCACCTCTTTTGCGGGTATAATAAAAATTATTCATTTCAAAGAAGCCTTAGGGTATGACGTGCCCAAAGCCATAGGGGCTTACACCGCCTATAAAGAAGGAGCGGAGTGCGTTATTTTTGTGGATGGAGATATGGAAGGGAGAATGAACTGTAAATTAAAAGCTCTAATTAAATCAATACTCAAGGAAAAGGTCGATCTTTCTTTAACCAGGTTTTACCCCGATTACCTGAAAGAAAACCGGCTTTCCTTAGAGCTTTATTATTATAAAAGACTGTTTAACGAGACGTTAAACCTGTACCATAAGGTATATACAGCTATACCCTCCCACGGTCCTCACGCGGTTTCCAGAAAATTTTTACAAAGTGTTGATTACAGCTATTTTGCAATACCCCCTTTAGAGTCGGTTTTTGCGGTAAAAGAAGGGCTGAAGGTAGCCGCACCCTCAATTATGCGGGTGGAGGAGCCGGGTTCCAAGCTTCGCGGCTTTAGTCATGCAAAAAAAATGGCCGATACCATTATCGGCGATATAATTGAAGCGTTAAATTTTTATAAAGGCTTACCGCGAACTCGCGTTATCAACAACAAAGAATATACGGGATACAATAGCGAAAGAAGGTTTGATATATTAAAAAATTTTATTTCGTAAATCTGTCCGCCACCTTCGTAGCACCGTAAGCCTGAGGCTTTATTTTAACCCTGAAGCCGCTTCCCATAACCCAACCCACAACTTCCTTAATAAGTTCCCTCGTATCTCCGTTTTGCCCTATATCCACATGTACCTCCACATCCATATCTTTGTAATTCGTCCTGGCAAGCTCATTCTTTATAGAGTTGACCGCCTCTAAAGACAAAGAGGTTTCGATATAAACCCTTTGTCTTAAATTTTTTACAAGGGACATGATTCTTTTCCTGTAATAGTACCTGGCTCCCTTGCCAATCCTGTGAATTATAATTGCCGTAACAAAGCAGGTATTGTTTTTTTCCTGAGAATCGGTACCTATTATCAGTTTGTAGCGAGCTTCTGGGTCTTCCTCTATATAACTGATAATATCCATTACGGTTTCTTTAAGGGATAGCCTCCCTTTTGTCGGGCTTATAAAATACATTATACCCCTTCCTTTCACTCTTTCAAATCCATGAAAACCCGACAAAGCGATGCGAATTCCTGTAAACTCAGTGTTTCCGCCCTTCTACTTCCATCTATACCCGAAATTTTTAAAATCATCTCTATTTCCTCGTTGCTCAGATTTAAATTGTTCCTTAAGGAATTTTTTAGGGTCTTACGCCTTTCGGAAAAAGCGGCTTCCACAATTTTAAAAAAGGTTTTTTCATCGGGCATTGCCACTTTTGCTTCTTTCCTGATGTCGAGTTTAACGATGGCCGAATCCACCTTAGGAGGTGGAAAAAAAGCACACCTTTTTACCAGGTCGACAATCTCCACATCCGAATACAGCTGAACCGCCACACTGAGTATGCCGTAACTTTTGCTTCCCGGTGGTGATACGAGCCTTTCTGCTACCTCTTTTTGTACCATGACAACCGCCTTGGAGATAATCTCCCTGTTTTCTATTACCTTCATTAAAATAGGGCTTGTAATATAATATGGCAGATTAGCAACAATTTTGAAACAATTATTTTCAAAATAATCCTCTTTTATCCTGCTTAAATCTAATTTTAGCACATCTTCATTAATCAAACAAACATTTTTCCTGTCTTTTACCAAATCTTCTAAAATTTTTATAAGCGTAGAATCTTTTTCTACCGCAACCACTTTTTTGGAATAGTCGGAAAGTTTCAGGGTCAACACTCCGAGCCCGGGGCCTATCTCCAGCACCTCATCGTCCTCATTTATTTGAGCTGCCTTTAACATTTTGTATAAAAAAGATTCTTCCATTAAAAAATGTTGGCCGAGCCTTTTACTCGGCCTTATATCGTACTTTTTCATAATCTCTCTTATTTTCAAAGATTACCACCTTCTCGGGTTAACTTTTTTCGAATTTCCTGACCTTAAACCCCACTCCCAGTTCTTCGGCAATCCTTTTACATTTTTCTATATCCACTTCGGGAAGCTCCACAACGGTTAAAACCACCTTCGGAACGTAATTTTTGCATTTTCTGGCAAACTCCAGTACGGCATAGAAAGCTTCTTCACCGTAATCGGAGCGGCAAATACTGTCGTAGGTTTCCGAATTATGAGCATTAAGGCTAATGGAGATCACGTCAATTAAACCTTTGAACTGAGGGGTTATATCCTCTCCATGAATCAAATTTCCAAGCCCGTTTGTATTTATTCTAACCGGAATCCCAGGAAAATTATTCTTTATATAAGACGCCACATCCAGAACCACCTGAAGCCTCAAAAGAGGCTCCCCGTAACCGCAAAAAACTATTTCTTTATAATTTTCGGGATTGCCGATTGCCTCAATTATTTCCTTTGTTGTCGGTTCCTTCTCAAGCCATAAGTCGTAGCCACCGACACCCTTTGCAAAGTTTCTTATACAGAAGCTGCACTTATTCGTGCAACGGTTGGTGATGTTTAAATACAGTGAATCTCCTATTTTATATGCTATCATAATCGCCCCGCCCATTCTCTTAGGATTTTTCTATGCTATTTTAACACAAATTAAAATTCTACACAATGAAAAATTAAATAAAAAAATGCCCCTTTTACAGGGGCAGCTCAAAAAGATACCTAAAATTTTACTACCGTTCTCAGAGCCGTTCTTGCCAAATTATATAATATTGCACCTACCACGGTGTTTATGGCAGCGGTAGGCAGAACAACTACCGTATAAAGGGTAGAAAAGGCAGTCGGAAGAGCTCCCACCACTATCATTGCCACCGATAAAAATATTGCTCCGCTTATCATCGTTCCCAGCAGGGTGAAGATAGGTACCGCTATTTGTCGGTTTAAATTGGGTGTAACCCTGACAAGTAATGCAATCACCTGAGATGTAATAAGTTCATCAACGATGTTTGCAATTTGCCCACCCGGGAAGGTGGTGGAAAGGGCGGCAAATACCCCTCCTAAAAAACCAGCGAGAAGCGCGTTAGCGGGTTTCGGATTAATAAAGATCGAAAGGAAGAGCATAACAAGAAGGAAATTCGGCCTCATTCCGGCAACAATGGGCGGAGTCACCTGATGTAAAACATAGCCGATTGCCATTAAAAGAGCGGTTAAGATAGACTCCCTTAACTTCATAAAAATCCCCCTTCTTTAAAATTAATTTAATAAAAAAAGCACCCATCCCCTCCGGGACGGATGCTTTATCCGCGGTGCCACCCTCATTAGTCCTGCCTATAACAAAAAACGGCATTTCACCCATCAGGACGAAATGCCGTGATTGCCACCTGAAAGCAGGACTCCCTTTTCTGGTACGGCCGTATCGGCGATACCATGCCCCTTTTTTAACGGAGGGCTTACCCGGCAGCAGCTACTTTTCCCTTTCGCTGCCACATCTTCAGGGCCCATTCACCCTACCTTTCGGTACCGCCTTTCCACCGCCGGCAGCTCTCTTTAACCTTCCGGTAAGGCTACTTTTCCCCTTCATCGAAATTTACCAAATTAAAGTTTTAGTTTTATAAAATATTATATGCATTTTTCAAAAAAAAGCAATATAGTTTTAAAACTTTTTACAAAAATTTTTTTATTTTAAATGTAGATCCCAAAAAACTCCGCGGCATTTTCCCTCATTAACTTTTTTATTTCATTTAACCCTGTTTCTTTTAATTGTGCAAAATAATCGTAAATGATCTTTATAAAAGTAGGGTCGTTTCTTTTACCGCGAAAGGGCTCGGGTGTAAGGTAAGGGGAATCGGTTTCCAGGAAAGTTCTTTTTACCGGCAGTTTTTTTATTATTTCCCTTCCCCCTTCATTTTTTTTGAAAGTCATCGAACCTCCGAAGGAGAAATAATACCCTTTTTTTAAGGCCTCTTCTGCCATATAAAGGTCCCCTGAAAAACAATGGAGCATGACCTTTTGGGTTCCCACTTCTTCCAGCAGCTTTAACACATCCTCATGCGCCTCCCTGTCGTGTACCACCACCGGAAGATTGAGCTCACCCGCTAAATAAAGCTGTTCTTTGAAAACCCCTAACTGCTTTTGTTTAGGAGAAAAATTGTAGTGGTAATCCAGCCCTACCTCGCCGATGGCTACTACCTTTGAATTTTTTGAAAATCTTTTCAGCTCATCAATAAAGCCTTTATTGGTTTTTGCAGCTTCGTGGGGGTGAACCCCCACGGCTGCATATACGTTTTCGTTTTTTGAAAGCTCAACCGACAAGGCACTGGATTCTACGTCAACCCCGGCGTTAATGAAGAAAACCCCTTCTCTTTTTATTTTTTCGATTAATTCATATCTATCATTGTTAAAAGCCTCATCGTCTATATGAGCGTGAACATCCAAGTACAAAACCATCAGCCCCTTATTTTACTTTCGCTCCTGACGGTACATCCCTTTCTACAGTAATTATTGAGAGTTTATCATCAATGGAAGCCGCAAGTAACATCCCCTGGGATTCCACTCCCTTCAGTTTTGCAGGTTTCAAATTTGCTACAACTACTATTTTTTTGCCTATGAGTTCTTCGGGTGAGTAAAATTTTGCTATCCCCGCTACTATCTGCCTCTTTTCTTCTCCTATTTTAACCTGGAGTTTTAAAAGCTTATCCGCACCCTGTATTTTTTCCGCTTCAATCACTTCTGCCACCCGCAGCTCCACCTTCCCAAAATCTTCTATTGTAATTAAATTCAATCCTTCCAGGTTTTGATTTCCCTTTGCTCTGGTTTCTTCTTCTTTTGTTTTTTTATCGTTTTCCGTATTCTTTTCGATTCTCGGGAAAATAATCTCTTTTTGTCCTATCTTTGCTCCCGGTGACAGCAATCCCCACTCTTTTGCCGCTTCCCAGGTGCAAATATCCCCGGGAATCCCCAGCTGCTTTCTGATTTTACCGGGCGTATTGGGCATAAAAGGCGATATGTGGATGGAAATCACCCTCAGGGATTCGGCAAGGTTGTAAAGAACGGTATGGAGCCTTTCTCTTTTTCCTTCTTCCTTTGCAAGAACCCAGGGTGCCGTTTCGTCAATATATTTGTTCGCCCTGCCAATGAACTGCCAGATCTCTTTTAAGGCTTCGGAAAACTCGAAGGAATCCATCAAGGATTCTATTTTTTGCGGAAGGGATTTTGCCATAGCTATGAGCTCTTTATCTTCTTTTGTGAACTCCCCGAAGGCAGGTATTCTGCCTTCACAGTACTTTTCCAGCATTGTTACGGTCCGGGAAAGCAAATTCCCCAAATCGTTGGCAAGGTCGTAATTTATTCTATCGACAAGGGCATCGTTGGAAAAATTGCCATCAGCTCCAAAAGGAATTTCCCTCAATAAAAAGTATCTGATTGCATCCACACCGTAAAGGTCCACCAGCATTCTTGGATCTACCACGTTACCCTTGGATTTTGACATCTTGCCGCCTTCCAGAATAAGCCATCCATGGCCGAAAACCCTCCTGGGAAGGGGAAGGTCCAAAGCCATAAGCATAGCAGGCCAAATAATGGTATGGAACCTTACTATTTCCTTCCCAACCAGGTGTACATCCGCCGGCCAGTATTTATTAAAAAGCTCATTATTAAAAGGATATCCAAGAGCCGTGATGTAATTGGAAAGGGCATCGATCCACACGTAAACCACATGCCCTTCGTCAAAGGTAACGGGAATCCCCCAATCAAAGCTTGTTCGTGATACGCAAAGGTCCTCCAGTCCCGGCTTTAAAAAGTTATTTAACATTTCATTCTTCCTGGATGGGGGTTGTATAAAATCGGGATTTTTCTCAATGTAATCAATTAATTTATCCCGATATTTTGACAGCCTGAAAAAGTAAGCCTCCTCCTTTACCAGCTCCACATCCCTGCCGCAATCTGGGCACCTGCCTTCCACCAGTTCCCTTTCGGTAAAAAAGGATTCGCAGGGTGTGCAGTACCATCCTTCGTATTCGCCCTTATAAATATCTCCCTTTTCGTAAAGCCTTCTAAAAATTTCCTGAACGCCTTTCACGTGGTAATCATCGGTAGTTCTTATGAAATGATCATAAGAAATGTCAAGTATCTTCCATAATTCTTTTATCCAATCTACTATTTCATCCACGTATTCCTTTGGAGTCTTTCCTTTCTCCTGGGCTTTCCTCTGGATCTTTTGACCGTGTTCGTCGGTTCCCGTTAAAAAGAAAACATCGTGGCCGGTTAGCCTTTTAAAGCGGGCCATAGCATCGGCTGCAACAGTTGTATAGGAATGACCTATGTGGAGTTTATCGCTGGGATAGTATATTGGAGTTGTAATATAAAAAGTTTTTCCTTCCATTGATTGCCCTCCTTTTCCTTCATAAATCTTAAAATTAAAAAACCCCCGCCCATCCACAAAGGGGCGAGGGTAACCCGCGGTACCACCCTAATTCGCCTTTTCGGCCTTTTAGCTTTATCGGGCTTTTACCCGCCTTTACCTGAAAATACTTCGGCAAAGGTTTCTCCGGGTCCATGTTCGGCAAAAAGCAGGCACCGGCTTTCACCTCACCCGGCTCTCTTTGGCCTTTATTTTTGCCTACTCAACCCTTCATTGAAGTCTTATGGAGTTTATCTATTATATACCAGTTTTTCCGCACCCTGTCAAGCTTCAGTGTAGAAACAGCCGAGGGGAGATATCTCTTTTTTTATTTTCCCCTTTTTAACCATTTCTTCTAAAAGATTTTTTAAAGCATTAACTTCCATTACAACCTTTGAATTTTGTGAACTTATATTTTTCGCAACCCTCAAAAGATTTGATTCATATATTGGCAATTCCTTTTTAATTAGTTCATAATATTCTTCCAGCTCCTGAGTGTTTTTTTCTATTAGCTCGTCAAACGGATTTTTCAAATGAGGGCTCATGGAGTAAGGATACCTTACCCTTATTGCGATCGTCCTGCCGAATAGCGGAGTGGAGACAAAGGCATCCCCTGAGGGAAGATAGGGAAGCCTTTTTGCTTCCTCGGAGCTCAAATCCGTCTCCTCCATCAAGGTGCTTATGTCATTGCCCCTTACCGTCCTGAATATTATTTTGGTATTTAGCTGAGCGGTAACGGTTTCATCTAAAAGGGTAGGCCTTTGTGTGGCTAATACCAGGAATACCCCGTATTTTCTCCCTTCCTGCGCTATTTCTTTTATTATGCCCTTGCTGGGGGCATCATAACCTTTGGGGGCAAAATTATGGGCTTCATCCGTGGCGACGACAAAGGGCGGAAAATATTCAAAGTTTTTTTCTCCTCTTAGTTCTCCATCCTTGTAATCCCTTCTTTTTCTGTACAAACTTGAAAGAATGTAAGTTGCAAACACCTGTAAAAGCCAAATGGGTCCCTGTATTACCGAAAGTTTACCAGACTTTAACGCTCTTATTACCGGGTTTATATCATGGCTGAAAATCCCCGAGTAATAAAGTCTTTTCAACCTCCAGGAAATACCCTGAACGGAGGGAAGGGGAATATTGGAATACTCTTCTACCAGCTCCCTTAAGCGCCTGTATTTTTCTTTTTCGATTTCTTTTATTCCTTCCAATGCGAGCATTTTATCCAGCTTTGCCTTGCCCATCTCTAAAGCTTCGCATAGATCTTCAACCCTTGAGGAAAAACTGGCGTAGCTATCTCCCCTTTTAAAGAGGATTTCTATAGCACTGGACATCGCCTCCGTCAAAGGTTTAACGGCGGATAAAAGATCCAGGAGGTCTCTTGTGGTCAATGCCGAAAATTCTACACCAATGTCCTCACCGATCTGGAATTTCTGGTAGCAATCGCTAAAATCCGGCCTTTCCCCGATATCTGAAGAGGTGGAAAAATCCATTTCGTAATGGGGATCCAGTATGATAGAAGGGATTCCTTTTTTCATCAATTCTTCCATTATTACCCTCATACCAAAGGATTTTCCCGAGCCGGAACCCCCGAAAATGCCGATATGGGGATATTGCTGAAAGGACCTGAGGTCTAATATAAAAGGCACGCTTTTTGTTTTTTCAGTTTTTCCTTTGTTCAATATATAAAATAGTCCCTTTAACTCTTCTTCCATTGTTTGTGCTGTTTCCTCGGTATGTTTTATTTCGCCTATGACAAGGCCATCCTCCTTACTTCCCCTTACAAGTATATCTTTAACCTCAAGAAAGTCGGGTATCCTTGCCTTAGAGCCTGTTACAATGGGATAAGTGGTTTCGGTCATTAACTTAACCTTTGCCACATTTATTTCTTCTTCATCTATGCTGTAACCCAGCCTTTTTAAGGATTCCACTACCTTAACATCAAAAAAATCGTGATTCAAAGAAAAAGGGATGTACCTGTTATAAGAAAAGGTTTCCGATACCTCACCTATTACCGGGCCTTGATTGGGATCCTCAATAAGTATTAATTCATTTATTCTGAACTTTCGCTCCTTTGAAGCTATATAAACCTCATGGGAGGTTGTAAGACCCACCACGTTCATTTTTTCCTTCTCCCTTCTTAACTAAGGATTTCTCTTTTCCCTCTTAGGTGTAATGATTTCAAGAAAATCCTCTCCTAAAAAACCATTAATCACAGCCTCCATAAAAGAATCGGTAATTTTTACCTTTTTATCCACGATATCCATCCAGAGGGGGATTCCTCTGCCGTTTTCGGGAGTCAAAGTGTAAACAAGGTTGGCTATAAAGCGGGTATAATCCTTTTGTTCTTCCAGAATATCCACTCCTATCGGTTTTGGATCATTAGAGCTCCTCATAAAAAGCGTCCTGAAACCTTCTTTAAAAAGTCCGGATTTTATTTCTAAGTATTCACCCTCATCCATCGCTCCCATTAATATTTCCCAGTCCGCAGCATACCTGAATTCCAGAGGAAGCCCCTTATTAATAGATCCGCTGATTACAGAGGTTGAAATACCCTCTACCAGCCCTGCTATTACGACATCGTTTTTTAACGCTATATCCTTTATTTGATCAAAACAACTTTTTGCTTCGATTTTAAACCTGACTAAGGACCCATCCAAAAAAAGCACCTTCGGGCGAAACTTTGTTAAAACCTGCCTTGCCGCCTCCGCTTCCAGCTCGGCAAGCCGTTTTTTCTGCAATGCCCTGTAATCTTCTTCTTTAATTTGTTCCTCCATAAGCAAAGGGGAATCCACTTCCGAAAGCTCAATTTCCTCCCGGCTTTTCTCAGAAGAAATGCCGAGAGCCCTTTTTATAAAAATTATATAAGGATAAACACCCCCGATACTATTTATTGAGCCATCAACTCCGGCTATCCCGCCTTCCAATTTAATTTTGTCCAAATCCTTTTCCCCAAGCCTTTCTGCCTTTAAAAATTCTCCCACATGATTATCTTTTATGAGCTTTCTAACAGCTTCCCCACCGGGCTTTTTTAATCCCCTGTTTTTCAGCATTTCGGCGGTTTTTTTGATTTTTTCCTTAAAATCCTCGCTTATCCTTTCCATGGTGTCATCCTTTCTAAACTGCCTTAAACCTTGTGTAAAAATAAACAAATATTGACTTTTTTTTACATAAATGGTATCTTCTTGTTAAGAAAAATTTGTCGAAAGGGGGCGAAATTTGTGAAATCGACGGGGGTCGTCCGAAAAGTTGACGAGCTGGGAAGAGTAGTCATCCCTATAGAATTGAGGAGGGTATTAAACATTTCCGAAAAAGACCCTCTTGAAATATATGTGGATGGCGACAAAATAATTTTAAGAAAATATGAACCCGGCTGCATCTTTTGCGGAAACGCTGACGCTGAAGAAGTGGTAAATTTCAAGGGAAAAAATATTTGCAAAAAATGTATAAGCGAAATCACTAACCCTTAAGAAAAATTCTGGCAGGAAGGAAAACTACCTGCCTTTTTAATTTTTAAGTTATCCCCTTGTGGATATCGCTGTAAAGCTCGTTTTTCGATATATTAAGCTCTTTCGAAACCTTTTTTACCGCCTGGCTCTTTGTCATCCCGCCTTTTAAATATTCCCTTACCTTTTCCAGTGCCTTTTCCTTCACATTTTCAAGAGAAATATCGTCTGTCTCTTCTTTTGAAACCCCTTCGATAATAATGACAAATTCTCCCCTCGGTTCTTCCGCATTAAATTTTAATAGAGCTTCTTCTACCGTCCCCCGGAAAAACTCCTCATGGATTTTGGTCAGCTCCCTGGCAATGACAACCCTCCGATTTCCCATTTTTTCTTTAAGTTCTTCCAAAAATTTAACTATCCTGTGAGGCGACTCGTAAAAAATTACGGTTCTATTTTCATTTAAAAGATTGTTAAGTATTTTTTCCCTCTCTTTATCTTTTTTAGGAAGAAAACCTTCAAAAGCAAATCTTCTGGTAGAAAAGCCCGAAGCTATTAATGCCGTAACAAAGGCTGATGGACCGGGTAGAGGAACAACTTTTATATTTTCTCCTATAGCTGCTTTAACAAGCTCCTCTCCCGGGTCGGAAATACCCGGTGTCCCCGCGTCCGAAACCAGAGCTACATCCCGGCCTTCCAGCAGTAATTTTATTATTTCTTCACCTTTTTTAGTTTTATTGTGTTCGTGGTAGGAAATCAAGGGCTTTTTTATGCCGTAATGGTTCATCAGCTTTCTTGTAACCCGGGTGTCTTCAGCTGCTATAACTTCCACCTCTTTTAATATCTTTAAAACCCTTAAGGTGATATCTTCCAGGTTTCCTATGGGGGTAGGGCATAAAAACAGCCTGCCCTTTTTTTGTTCCATTATTTTTCCTCCCGCTTACACTCTTTTTTATACCCTTATAATATTATATCTTAATTTTATTTATTGGTATAATCATCCTTGCAATTATGACCAACGCCATTTAAAAATATTATGAAGAAGGCATAAAATCATGGATTTTTTTTGAAGTTAGAAAACATTAGAGCGGTTATAGAAGAGGTGGGAAAACACGGATGAAATTGAGTGAAAGAAATTTTAAACACGGGTAAATTTACCGGTGCTTTTTTGTTGATTTTATTTGTATTTTGTTACAAAATAATTTTATGTGCTACATCAAAGGAGGATGGAATATGGATTACGTTGTAAGAGCCATAGATGAAAAAGCTGGCATCCTTGCTTTCTGCGGACGTACAACAAACCTGGTCGAAAAAGCAAGGCTTATCCACGATACCCTTCCCACCGCCTCCGCAGCCTTTGGTCGCCTTCTTACCGCATCAGCATTGATGGGTCTTATGCTGAAGGGTGAAAAGGACACGGTGACCCTCCGGGTTGATGGAGGGGGCAGTGCGGGAATAATCGTAGCCCATGCCGATTCTAAAGGCAATGTGAAGGGATTTATAGGAAACCCCGGTGCCAATATTCCGTTAAATCAAAAAGGCAAACTTGATGTGGCGGGAATAGTAGGTAGCACGGGCACCCTGACCGTCGTAAAGGACTTAGGATTAAAAGAACCCTATGTGGGGCAGGTACCCTTAGTTTCAGGGGAAATTGCGGAAGACCTGACCTATTATTTTGACAAATCCGAACAAATACCCTCCAGCGTTGCACTGGGTGTTCTGGTGGATACCGACGGTAGTATAAAAGCTTCTGGAGGATTTATTATTCAGCTTTTGCCCCGGGCAGAGGAAAAAGCCGTAGCCTCTATAGAGGAACAGCTAAAAAGCACAAAACCGGTAACTCAATTGATAGAAGATAAGCTTTCACCCGAAGACATATTGAAGAATTTGCTGAAGGATTTTGAAATAACCTTTACAGCAAAACATGTGCTGAATTACCATTGCAGCTGTTCAAAAGAAAAAATCGAAAGGATTCTTTTAAGCCTCGGTAAAAATGAGGTGGATGACATATTAAGATCCCAGGGAACGGTAGAACTTATATGCAATTACTGCAGGAAATCTTACCGTTTTGAAAAGGAAGATATAGATAAAATTTTTAGCGTATGACATTTTCTTAACCCAAAAATAAAAACCCCCTCACAGGGGTTATTTTATATTTTATTCAATGCCTTTAAGCATTCGCTTACTGCCCTTTTAGTTTTCTCGTCGGCTTCACAAAGAGGCGGCCTTAATCCTCCTACCTTTATTCCCATTTGGTTCAGTGCTTCCTTTACGGGAATGGGATTTGTGATAATAAATAATGTTTTGAATAAATCAAAAAGCTTTAAGTGTAAGTCTAAGGCTTTTTTCAGTTCTCCTCTTTCGAAGCTTTCAATCATTTCCTTTATCTCTTTACCCGCAATATGAGAAGCTACGCTCACGACCCCTTTTGCACCTATGGAAAGCATCGGCAGTGTCATGCTGTCGTCTCCGCTATAAATATCTATCTTTGGAGCGAGTATTTTAGTAAGGCTTGTTTTATCCAGGTTTCCTCCGGCATCTTTAAGAGCAACTATGTTTTTAACTTCCGATAACCTTGCCACCGTTTCCGGTTCAATATTGACCGATGTCCTCCCGGGCACATTATAAAGCATACACGGTATTTTTACGCTTTCCGCGATCATCTTGAAATGCCTGTAGAGTCCTTCCTGGGTGGGTTTGTTGTAATATGGGGCTACCAGTAAAAGCCCATCCACCCCTAACTCCTGAGCCTTAATCGAAAGTTCAATGCTTTTTTCCGTATTGTTAGAGCCCGTTCCCGCGATTATCTTTGCTCTCTGCCCCGAAACCTCCACCGCCGCCCTGTAAAGCTTCAACTTTTCCTCGTCGGTTAAGGTGGGGGATTCCCCCGTAGTTCCGGAAACCACAATAGAATCGCTGCCGTTTTCTATGAGGTAATCGATCAGTTTTTGGAAAGCATCGTAGTCTACCTTTAGTTCGTCGTCGAAAGGAGTCACCGCTGCGGTAATCACTTTCCCGAAATCCATAAAACTTACCTCCCTTTTTTTAATAATATTAACCTGTGATTGCCACTATCGGCAACTATTAAATTATCCTCATTATCTATAAAAATGCCCTTGGGGGTATTAAACCTTCCTTTCTCAAATCCAAACCCCCCTATGCTCTCTATATAGATGCCTTTTAGGTCAAATACTTCAATTTTGTGATTTCCCGTATTGGATAAATATATTCTCCCATTTTTTACTGCAATTCCTTGAATTCCGGAATCTTCCGGATTTCTCTCGTCTTCATAAAAAAGTTCTTTAAACCTATCATTCAACACCTCTTTAAAACTCATCCCATCCCATTTCACCAGGGAGAAAATACCGTTTTTAAGCACGTACATATTGCCTTTTTCATCGAAAGTTATTTCTTTCGGCTCCTGTATTTCTATCTGTCTTAAAAACTTGCCATTTGCGTCATATATATTTATCCTGTCATTAAAGGTATCGGCAATGTAGAGATTATTATCTTCACCCGCGGCAATATCCATTGGCCCCATTAAATCTCCGTAATTATCAAACACCCCGAGTTTACCTTCATCTTCTCCCCGTTCTCCGAAGCTTTTTATATAATTTCCATTCTTATCAAAAATATGGACCCTGTCTAAGTCAAGAACGTAAATTTTATCTTTTACAATTACCGCATCCACCGGTTTAATAAAATCTTCTCCGGGTAAAGACAGATTATATAAAAAACTACCACCCTTTTTAAAAACCTGAACTTTTCCGGTCTTTTCGTAAAAATTCCCGCTTACAACTATAATATGTTCTTTATCCCCATGAACGTGATGGGGGAAAAGGAAAATTTCTTTGTCATTATTTTTTATTGCCCTTACTTCTTTTCCTTTTTCGAAAAATACTACTCCTTTATCATCGGGTAAGCATATGATGAGTTTGTCCTTTTTGCCGAAAAGGCTTGAAAAAGAAAATTCCTCATTATTGTCTGCCAGTTTATAAAATTCCTTTACATTGCCCTTTTTAAAATCAATTTTTACTATTTTATTTTTTAGCAGAGCAAAGATTCCCTCTTCATTCACCGCCACATCCTGGGGTTCATCTTCTAAAGGATAATCCTTTGTAAACGCACCATCCGGTGTAAACTGCTGCAGCCTTTTGTTTAAAGTATCGGCAACGTAGATATTGTCCTTTTCATCCACAGCAATTCCTAAGGGGCCTATATAAAATTCGGAGCCATAAGTCATGAATTGCCCCTTTCCCCTTCCGCTTTCGCCAAACTTTCTCAAAATCTCTCCTTCCGAATTAAATACATATACCTTATCATAACTTAAAACTATAAGTTCATTTTTTGAATTTACCGCAATAGCCCTGGGGAAAAAGCCATCATCGGGTTTAATTCTTTTCACTTCCCGTTCATTTTTGTACTTTATTATTTCTCCCATTCCCAGATCAGCAACATATACGGCACCCTCTTTATCCACCGCAATGTCCACATTTTCCTGCTCTATTCCGCCAAGGGGAGCAAATTTTTCTTTAAAGTTGTAATTTTTATCAAAAACAAAGACGCTCCCGGCGGTAGAAATCTGATCCAGTATATAAATATTTCCCTCGTCGTCCAGGGCAGAGCTCACCGGATAATAGGGTATATTTTCTTTTAGCCCAGGTATTTCCTGCATAACGCTGCCGTAGCCATCTTCAAATTTTATCAAAGTCTGCCGGGCACATGAGGTTAACGTCATTAAAGAAATAATAGTGAATATACTCACAAATAATTTTATTTTTTTAATAACCCGCATTGTTAATCCCTTCCAATAAAAAGATTTAAAAAAAATAAGGGTAAAATATTACCCTTACCTGTCGTCCCGATTGAAAAAACCTGCTATGGCAAGAAGTCTTAAAAGCTGCATAACCGCCATAAGTGTGGCAGCCACATAGGTCAGTGCTGCTGCGTTTAGCACCTTTTTAACTGCGTAAGTCTCATCCGGGGCTATAAATCCCTGTCCTTCCAGTACCGCAACAGCCCTGCCGCTGGCATTATATTCTACCGGAAGGGTAAAAAGTTGAAACAGCACCGCAAGGGAAAAAAGCAATATCCCGATGGTTAAAAGGGAATTAACATTCATCAATAACCCGATAAAGAAAAGCGGAAAAGCCATCTGCGAACCTATATTAGCAAGGGGCACTATGGAGTTTCTCAAGGCCAACGGCGCGTATCCTTCACTGTGCTGGATGGCGTGACCGCATTCATGAGCTGCAACACCCAGAGCTGCCAGGGAACGCCCGCCGTAAACCTCAGGGGAAAGCCTTAGCACTTTATTCCTCGGATCGTAATAATCGGAAAGTCTGCCCCTTGTCATCTCCACGGAAACATCGTATATTCCGTTTCTCCTTAAAATTTCTCTCGCCACATCAGCACCGGTAAGACCTATCCGGGCCGGTATCCTCAAATACCTTTCGAAAGTTGCGGAGACCTTAGCTTGGGCATAAAAAGCAAGGATTAAAGCGGGCAATAATATTATCCACGTGGGATCGTATCCTAAAAAATACGGGTAAAACATCCTTATTCCCCCTTTCAGGGTAATTTTTAGATTTTATTTAATAATATATGTTTTATTCACCTATTTCAACATCATTTTTTACTACTTCCTCCTTAGGAAATTCCTTTATTTCTTTTGTATCCTTTAATTCCACCTCAATTATTCCCTTTTGCTCGTTGATGCTCGTTATTATACCTTCACCTAAGGGAGTTAGCACTTCGTTACCCAGTTCGAATTTTTCCTTTTCAAAGGAATTTTCCTCGACTCCTTCCTGTTGATAATTTACGCACTCGTATTTTAAACAGCACATTAGCCTGCCGCATAGACCCGATATCTTCCCGGGGTTAAGCGAAAGGTTTTGCTGTTTGGCCATTTTAATTGATACCGGGTCAAACTCCCCCAGGAACGTATGACAGCATATTACCCTTCCACACGGCCCCAAGCCGCCCACCATCTTTGCTTCATCCCTTACCCCTATTTGTCTCAGTTCAATTCGGGTCTTAAATATAGCTGCTAAATCCTTTACCAGTTCTCTAAAATCCACCCTTCCATCCGCTGTAAAATAAAATATCAATTTTGATCGGTCAAAGGTATACTCCACATCCACCAATTTCATAATAAGGCCGTGCTCCAGGATTTTCTTTTCGGCTATAATTTCGGCTTCCCTTGCTTTTTCCCTGTTTTCTTCAAAAATCCTGTCGTCCTCTAAGGTAGCCTTTCTTATAACGTCCTTTAAAGGCGATACCAGGCTTTCCTCCGGCACTTCTTTTGGTCCTATAACCACCTCGCCGTACTCAAGACCCCTTGCCGTTTCTACAATAACCTTATCCCCAATGTTCAAAGGTATTTCACCGGGGTTAAAATAGTATATTTTCCCGGCCTTTTTGAATCTAATGCCTACCACCCTTACCATATTTCTACCTCCACAGGGCAAGGAGCAAATTGAAAAAACCTAAGTTTTCATTACCCCTTGACTTTATATATTCCATGGTTTTATTTATCCTGTCTATTATTCCGATTAGTTCACCGAAGCTGTATAAATCGGAAAGGTTTATTATTAAATTACGGTAATTTTCATTTATAAATTTAACTTTACTATTAGTCTTTGCCACCAGCATGTCTCTATACAGTGTTAAAAGAAATTCCAAAAGCGTTTCCTTGTCTTCATATGCGCATATTTGATTATATATATCGATTTTTTCCAAGGAAAACGACCTTTCTTTTACCAAATAGATTAGTTTTTCCGCCCATTCCTGGCTAATATCGCATTTTTCATAAGGTTTTATCTTTTCGATAACACTGCACCTGGAAACAACCGTAGGTATTAAGTTTTTTATATTCTGGGAAAGAAGTAAAAATATACTTTCGGAGGGCGGCTCTTCCAGGGTTTTCAGGAGGCTGTTTTGAGCTTCTAAGGTCATTTTGTCCGCATCGTATACGATGTAAATCTTTTTTCTCCCTTCCACGGGAGTTAAATAGGAATCGAAAATTATTTCCCTTATATTCTCTATTTTTACAGAAGAACCTTCGGGTTTTACTTCCCGGAGGTCAGCAAACACACCTCTGTCAATTTTTTTACAGTTTTTGCAGGTATTGCAAAAGTCCCCGTTTCTTTGCAGGCAGTTGGCAATCTTTGCAATATTTATAGCCTCTCTTTTAGTTTCTTTTACAGGCCCAACCAATATATAGGCGTGAAATAAATCACGTGTACAGGTCAACGATAAGCCCCCTTATTTCATCTAAAAGAGAAAGAATTTTTATGGCATCCCTGTGCTCGGATAAAAATTGCTGTGCCAATTCCATCACCTTTTCATCAATAATTTTTATCGCTGTCAAAACCTTCTGCCGACCAAATCGGGAAAAATTTTTTTCTTCGAAGATATCCAGTCCCATATCCAAGCATTTTTTTATAAAATTTTTTAGTAATTCTCTGTATTTTTTGAAATCCTCCAACGTCTGATTTTTTACAAGTTTTTTCGATTGTTCATCTAAAGCTTTGAACATTAAATTTAGTTCTTCTTTCGAATAGGTTTCCCTGCTTTTCTTCAGGTACTCGCCGAATTCTTTTTCAGCGCTCTTTTTTTTCTCCACCTTAATTGTATTCAAGCCCAATTCTTCAGACATCCTGTTTACCCTTATCATATTTTTTCAAACCTCTCCACGTTCAAAACAAAAACTATAGCCCCTCCTACAGTAACCTCCACGGGATAGGGAGCAAAGGTTTCTCCTGGAACCCCTGGAAATATGGTTACCACGTGTTTTCTCGGTTTACAGATCCTTTCCAGCAAGTCCAAAACTTCTTTTAATTTATCTTCCTCCAAACCAATCAATAGGGTGGTATTACCTCTTTTTAAAAAACCTCCGGTGCTTGCAAGCCTGGTTACTCCGATGTTTTTCTTGGTAAGCTCCTCCACTACCCTGATGCTGTCATTGTCATCGACCACGGCCATAATCAATTTCATAAATGGCCCTCCTTTAATTAATTGAAAATCCCAGACCTTTCCAGCTCCATTACAATGTCTTTAAAGATTTCATCTTTGCTTTTTGAAGCATCTATTATCCTGATTCTTTCAGGGAATTCATCCTTCAGCTTTAAAAAACCTTCCCTTACCTTGATGTGGAATTCTAAAGATTCTCTTTCCAGCCTATCCTTACCCCGGGTAAGCCTTTTTAGAGCTATTTCCGGATCTACATCCAGTACAAAGGTGATATCCGGCCAGTAGCCGTTTAAAACCCATTTGTTTAGCTGAAGGATTCTGTTAAAGCCAAGGCCCCGGGCAAAACCCTGGTATGCCAAACTGGAATCCACAAATCTATCGCATACTACAAAAAATCCTTCTTTTATTGCGGGAATAACCAATTTTTCTAATATTTGTGCTCTGGATGCAGCGTATATAAGGGCTTCAGCCGTTGAAACCGGATTGCTGTCCGGGTCCAGGAGCACCTTCCTTAACTGCTCTCCAAGGGCTGTTCCTCCGGGCTCTCTGGCCCGAATAACCCTTTTACCCTTATTCTTGATGTACTCACACAATTTCTCCACCTGAGTGGTTTTGCCGGCACCGTCGATTCCTTCAATTGTAATGAATTTCCCTTTTCTGACCTGTTTACCCATTTTCCACCACCGCAATACAATTATTTTTTATACCCTGACAGATATAATTATTTGCCACGAGCTCTTCCAATAATTCCACATGTTCCTTAGTAATCAGCTCCCCCGGGTTTAAAACCGGAATTCCCGGCGGATAGGGTATCACCGGGTTTCTGCATATTCTCCCAGGGGAATTTTTTAAGGGTATATATTCAAAATCCCTTAAAAATACCTCATAGGGTAACAAAATCCTTTCGGGGAGCTTTTTTAAAATTCCCACCGGGAAAATTTTGCCTTTCTTTTTCCTGAAAGTGGATAAAGCCTTTATAATGTTTAAAACTTCCTTTTTTGAATTAGCTCCTGTGATTAGAAGGTATATATTATTCAAATCCGCATACTCTGTAAAAATATTATATTGCTTTCTTAAAATTTTTTCTACATATAATCCGCTATAGCCCGAAGAAGAAGTGTTAACTATTAATCGGGAAACATCGTAGAAAAAACCTTTGCTCTTAGCGTAATCCACACCGGGACAGTAAAAGGGTGTAAACCGGTTTATCCCCCTCCTTGCCAATTCTGCAAGTTCTACCCCTTTTTCCACAAATTTTGCTCCGAATTTTCTTAAAAAAATTACGGCCAGTTCCAGGGAAGCAATCAAAATGTAAGAGGGGCTCGTGGAGGTAATAAGGGAGAGGTTTTCCCTTATTACCTCCTCTTCCTTCCCGGAGCCGTTAAAATGAAGCCAGGCGCTCTGAGTGAGCGATAATAGCATTTTATGCGGACTTTGAACGGTAATTTCCGCTTTATAATCCAAACCCGACGGGGGAAGTTTTTTTGAAAATTTAAAATGAGGTCCGTGAGCTTCATCTACTATTGTTTTGATTTTCATTTTTCGGGCAGTTTTTATTATTTTTTCGATATCCGGGCATATCCCGTTGTAATTCGGATTTGTCACCAGCAATGCTTTAATATTTTTACCATCTTCAATGGCCGAAACCCATTTTTCCTCCGGAACATCAAGGCATATACCCAGTTCGGTATCCACCCCGGGAATCAAGTAAACGGGTTCTGATTTCGTAAGAATAATGCCGTTTAAAACAGACCTGTGGGAATTCCTGGGAACTAATACCCTATCCCCTTCTTTCAAGAAGGAAGCCATAGCTGCAATTATCCCGGAGGTGGCCCCGTTTACCAAGTAAAAAGAACTCCTGGCACCATACAAAGATGCCAAATTTCTCTGGGATTGTTTTAAAATCCCTTCCGGTTGATGCAAATTGTCAAAACCAGGGATTTCCGTTACATCAAATTTATATAAATTCCCGGAAAGCAATTTCTGGAGGGAAAATATAAACTTACCTTTATGTCCGGGCATGTGAAATCTTACGGGGTCTTTTTTTACGTACTCCTTTAAAAGATTCATTAAAGGAGCATCTTCTTTAAACATTACCCATTCCCCTTTATTCCTATTCTTCTTCCTCGCTCACCACCGCCACCGCCGAAACCGAATCCTCCTCCTCCAGTTTAATCAAAGTCACTCCCCTGGTGTTTCTACCCGTCACGGGTATTCCTTCCACCTTTAATCTTATCATCATGCCGTTAGCCGTAGAAATTATTATATCGTCTTTATGGGATACGGTCCTTAATGAAACCACGTATCCCGTTTTCTCGGTAATTTTTTGCGTTATGATTCCCTTTCCACCCCTTGATTGCAGCCGGTATTCGCTAATGGGAGTGCGTTTTCCAAATCCCTTTTCGGTTATAATAAACACATCCCTGTCATCAACGACCATGTCAAAGGCAACTATTCTGTCGTCTTTCTGAAGGGACATGGCTTTTACACCCTTAGCAGACCTTCCTAAGGGTGAAACGTCCTTCACCTTAAACCTGATGCTCAGTCCTTTTAATGTAGCCAGAATTACTTCATTTTCATCATTGGCCAGGTTAACTCCTATTAATTCATCTTCGGGATTCAAATTAATCGCGATAATTCCCGTCTTCCTCATGGCCTTAAATTCCGAAAGAAGGGTCTTTTTTATAAGACCGTTTTTAGTGACCATTACAATGTAATTTGCTTCATCGAAATCTTTAATAGGGATAACGGCTGTGATTTTTTCTCCCGGTTTTAAATTAATTAAATTTACAATGGCCGTTCCTTTTGCGGTTCTGCTGGTTTCCGGAACTTCGTGGGCTTTTAACCTGTACACATTTCCTAAGTTTGTAAAGAAAAGGAGCACATGGTGTGTGGATGCAACGAAGATTTTTTCTACAAAGTCTTCTTCCCTGGTGGTGATTCCATTTACCCCTTTACCGCCCCTTCTCTGGCTCTTATAACCGGACAGGGGCATTCTCTTTACATACCCGAAATGAGTCATGGTGATTACCACGTCTTCCTGGGCAATCAGGTCTTCTTCGCTTATTTCTTCAATATCTTCCACTATTGCCGTCCTTCTCTCATCCTTGAATTTTTCTTTTATTGCCAAAAGCTCTTCTTTTATTATCCCCAGGACCATTTTCTCATCGGAAAGCACTTTTTCGTAGTATTCAATCTTCTGCAGTAATTCTTTGTATTCCTCCTCAATTTTTTGCCTTTCAAGGGCTGTCAACCTCTGCAGCCTCATATCGAGAATTACCTGAGCCTGTTTATCGGTAAGGTTAAACTTTTTTATTAAACCTTCCTTAGCGGTTGGAACATCCTTTGATTTTCTGATAAGCGAAATCACTTCATCTAAATTTGCAAGGGCTATCCTCAAACCTTCAAGGATATGTACCCTTTCCCGGGCTTTCGCCAATTCGTATTTTGTACGGCGGACAATAACATCCTTCTGGTGCTCGAGATAGTAATATATTATATCCCTTAAATTTAGGACCATTGGCCTGTTGTCAACCAGTGCCAGCATTATTGCACCAAAGGTGACCTGCATCTGGGTATGTTTGTATAATTTATTCAATATCACCTTAGCGCTGGAGTCCTTTCTTATTTCAATTACTACTCTGATGCCGTTTCTATCGCTTTCATCCCTTATATCGGTAATCCCTTCTATGTGCTTATCCCTCACCAGTTCCGCTATTTTTTCAATAAGTTTTGCTTTGTTAACCATATAAGGAATTTCGTTTATTATAATTTTTTCCCTTCCGTGTTCCACCTCAATCTTTGCTTTTGCCCTTATGACAATTGATCCTCTTCCCGAGGTGTACATCTCTTTTATTCCTTCAGTTCCGACGATAATTCCCCCCGTTGGGAAATCCGGGCCTTTTATTACTTTCATCAGCTCTTCCGGAGTAACGTCCTTATTTTCAATCATCATGATAGTGCCGTCTATAACCTCCGAAAGATTGTGGGGGGGAATATTGGTTGCCATTCCCACCGCAATTCCTGATGAACCGTTTACGAGTAGATTGGGAAAGCGGGATGGTAAAACCTTGGGTTCCTTTAAGGTTTCATCAAAGTTGGGAATAAAATCCACCGTATCCTTATCTATATCGGATAGCATCTCTAAGGCAATTTTCGAAAGCCTGGCTTCGGTGTACCTCATGGCCGCCGGCGGATCTCCATCCACCGAGCCGAAGTTTCCGTGCCCGTCTATTAATGGGTACCTGATGGAAAAATCCTGGGCCATTCGCACCATTGCATCGTAAATTGCCGCATCTCCGTGGGGATGATATTTTCCCATCACATCTCCCACAATTGTCGCTGATTTTCTGTGAGGCCTGTCGGGAGTCAGGTTAAGTTCGCTCATAGCGTACAGGATTCGCCGGTGTATTGGTTTTAACCCATCCCTAACATCAGGCAAAGCCCTTCCCACAATTACGCTCATAGCATAATCTATATAAGACTTTTTCATTTCTTCTTCTATAGCCACAGGCATTACTTTTCCGTAAGTTTCAGCCATTATAAAACCCCCGTTCTATTTTAGACATCAAGATTCCTTACCTCTTGAGCATGTTCAAATATAAACTGTTTCCTCGGTTCTACCTTTTCCCCCATCAAAATCGTAAATATCTCATCCGCTTCAATGGCGTCCTCTAAATTTACTTTCAAAATTGTTCTCGTCTTCGGATTCATGGTGGTTTCCCAGAGCTGGTCCGCATTCATTTCACCGAGACCTTTGAACCTCTTTATCTCAACCTTATCCTTGTCCTTCATCTTTTCCAGAATTGCTTTTAATTCTTCATCGCTGTAAGCGTAATGCGTTTCCTTCCCCTTAGAAATCTTATATAGGGGCGGCTGAGCAATGTAAACCTTACCCGCTTCGATAAGGGGGCGCATAAACCTGTAAAAGAACGTCAAAAGCAGGGTCCTGATATGAGCACCGTCCACATCCGCATCGGCCATAAGTATAATTTTATGATATCTCAATTTATCGATATCGAAATCATCTCCAATTCCCGTACCCAGTGCCATAATCATTGCCCGAATTTCTTCATTGGAAAGAACTTTGTCCAGTCTTGCCTTTTCCACATTTAATATTTTACCCCTCAGGGGAAGTATAGCCTGAAACTTTGGATCCCTCCCCTGTTTCGCCGAACCTCCTGCCGAATCTCCTTCCACCAAATACAATTCGCATAACTTTGGGTCTTTTTCGCTGCAGTCCGCAAGTTTTCCGGGGAGGGTGGTTTTATCCAGAGCGTTCTTTCTTCTTACCAGCTCTCTCGCTTTTCTTGCAGCTTCCCTTGCTCTTGCCGCACTTATTGCTTTTTCTACAATCGTCCTTGCTATGGAGGGGTTTTCTTCTAAAAATTTTGACATCCCTTCGCTTACCACCTGGTCGACAATGCTTCTCATATCGCTATTCCCCAGCTTCGTTTTGGTTTGTCCCTCAAACTGGGGGTTTCTCAATTTAACGCTTATTACCGCCGTTAAACCTTCCCTTATATCGTCTCCGGACAGATTCTGATCCTGTTCTTTTAAGAGATTAATTTTTCTTGCATAATCGTTTATTACCCTGGTTAATGCGGTTTTAAATCCAATTAAATGAGTGCCTCCCTCTAAGGTGTTAATATTGTTGGCAAAGCTCAATACGTTTTCGGTGTAGGAATCGTTGTACTGAATTGCTACCTCTACTTCCCATTCGTCTTTTTTACCGGCACTCATAAAAATCGGCTCTTCGTGCAGTACATCCTTATTCCTGTTTAAATACTTTACAAAGGATACTATTCCTCCCTCGTAATGGTAAACCTGTTCTTTATTAGTGCGTTCATCCCTTAAAACTATTTTAAGGCCTTTCGTTAAAAAAGCCTGTTCCCTCAGACGCTGAGCGAGGATATCAAAATTGAAGTTAGTTTCTTCGAAAATTTCCTTATCCGGAAGGAATGTGACCTTGGTACCCGTACCGGTCACTTCCTTAATTTTTTCAACTTCGGTAACGGGTTTACCCCTTTCGTATTTTTGTCTGTACAAAAAGCCGTCCCATTTTACTTCCACCTCAAGCCATTCCGATAGGGCGTTAACAACGGATACTCCCACTCCGTGAAGCCCACCTGAAACCTTATAGCCGCCGGCTCCAAATTTACCCCCGGCGTAGAGCCGCGTTAAAGCCACTTCCAATGCAGGTTTACCTACTTTCGGATGGATATTTACCGGAATTCCCCTTCCGTCATCATCAACACTAATTGCTCCATCCTTTCTTATTACAACCTCTATATTTTTGCAGTAACCCGCTAAAGCTTCATCCACACTGTTATCCACCACCTCGAAAACCAGATGGTGAAGCCCTTTTATGTCGGTAGAACCAATATACATGCTCGGCCTTAACCTTACATGTTCCAGCCCTTCCAGTACTTCAATTTTTGTTTCATCGTAAACCAGTTTTTTGTCCATTTTAAAACCCCCGTATCAAACAATGTAATCATTTAAATCAAACAGAATATTAGCCCTTTTTAACAGGGTAATGGAAGATATAGGTGAAAAATATATATTCTTTTCCGTTATTATTATGGACTTACCCTCTTTTTCTTCACTTTTTACAAAACCTTCCTCCTTTGCTATCTGTAAAAACTCCGATGTAGCCGCAGACTTAGCCGTACTGCTGTCCAAAATTGCTATTACATCCCTGCTTTTTATCACCGTATTCTTACCTATATGGATAAACAAAAAACTCACCTCTTTTGCATTTTAAAAATCACATCTTTTTTCATAATCTCTTTCAGTTTTTCCTTCAATACCTCATCGTCTATATCAGCACATACCCTATCGATCCACGCAGTTTTTTCATCGGGAAGGTTTACATTAGTTAAATCGAGCGGAATGTAAAGTTCCTCGTTAAATTCATTATATTTTTCTTCCTCTCTGTTTTTTTCTTCCCAGGAAACCACAAATCTTAGATCCCTTACCACCCTTTTACTAAATCTGCTGTTTATCTTTTTTATTATTTCCTCTTTAAAATATAAAAGATGATGAGCCCAAACGGAATTTTTTACTCCCAGAAACAGGGTCTTCCCTTTTAAGGCAATAGGTTCCGAAATTTTATAAATTTCATGACCGACTATATCTTTGTAGTAAATTCTTATTATTGCCTCGGTCAGTTTTAAATTAACATCTAAAACTTTATACCTTTTTTTTAATACATCGCTTATTTTTTCCATCAAATCATCCTTCCTTGGGAAGACCAATGAGAGATGCCCTTTTTAAAATTTCGCCGGGAAGGTTTTTTATATCGGTTGCCGTTATAAACAATTGACCGTAATCGTTCTTCAATAAATTTTGCCTCCGATTATAATCTAATTCATAAAGCACGTCGTCCAGCAAAATTATAGGCATTTTACCCGCATATTCATATATAATTTTCCCCCTGCTGAAAATCATGCTTAAAACCAGAGTCCTAATCTCTCCCTGGGAACCATACCTTTTTACTTCTCTGCCGCCCGACAAAAATATATAATCATCCGTATGAGGGCCCTGATACCCTCTCTTTATCTCTTCTTTCATCTTTAATTTTATTTCATCTATCGAAAATTCCCCTACCTCGGCAATAGGGGAATTGTACTTTAAGTCAATTAATGTATCATTTCCGGAAAAATCTGCGTAAAATTCGTTAACAAAGGGTATAAATTTTTTTAAAAATGCCAATCTCATTTTAACAATTACTGAAGAAAAATCTATAATCTTATCATTGAATACCTCTATAAGTTCTCTATTGTAAAAAAACTTTGCATCTTTATTTTTAATCAGTTTATTTTTTTGCATTAATACCCTGAAATAATCTTTTAAGTAATTGTAATAAGCCGGTTTAATTTCGGAAATTAATGAGTCAAAAAACCTCCTACGGACGGATGGGCTTCCTTTTACCAGAGAAAGATTGTCGGGTGAAAAAAAAATTGTCCTTATCCTGTTGGATATATCCTTTACCTTCTTTATCTCAAAGCCCATTTCCTTTATTTTTTTTGTACCATCCCTGGTTAAATAAATTTCCCTGTCTATTAAGTCTCCATTGTCCTCGAAAATTCCCTTTATGTAAGAAAAATCGCTGTCGAAATTTATAATCTCTATTTCCTTAGTTGTCTTTACAGGCCTGAAATTGCACAGGTAATAAATGGCTTCCAGTATATTTGTCTTTCCCTGGGCATTTTTCCCGAAAATTACATTGATATCTCCAAAAAAAAATTGCTGTTCTTTAAAATTCCTGAAATTACAAAGACGGAGTTCTACTATTTTCAAATCATTCACTCCCGCCTTTTACCGTATACTTTATCCCTTCAACCTCCACTTCGTCCCCCGGGTAAATTTTTCTCGACCTTTTCGTTTCTACTTCTCCGTTTACCCTGACTTTGCCTTCATGTATCAAAATCTTTGCCTGTCCTCCGGTGGACACTATATTTGCCCATTTTAAAAATGAATCCAGTTTAATCCAGTCCGTTTTTATTATTACATCCATAATTTAACCTTCACTCCTCAAGCGTATGGGAAGTAGAAAGTTTATATGATTTTCCACATTCAAGGGCTTAATTATCAGCGGATTTACCTCTCCACCGAAATCCATAGAAATTTCAGGATATTCTATGGATTTTAAAGCATCGATTAAAAATTTCGCATTAAAAGCTACCAGTAAATCCTCCCCCGATGTTTTACATTTTACGTTTTCTGTGAAAATCCCCGCTTCCGACTCGGAACTTACAGTTATTACATCCTTTTTGATATCCAGTTTTACCACATTGTTTTTACTGCCCTCTTTTGCAAAGACATAAGCCCTTTCTATGCTTTCCAAAAGCTCATCGGTACTTGACATCACCTTAACCTTTGGTTCAACCTTTACAATTTCCCTGTAATCAATAAATTTCCCCTCTAAAACCCTTGAAGTTATGGTTATCGCCTTTGATTTAAAAATAACACGGTTGTCGGAATAATGTAATTCAAATTCTTTATCCTCATCCTCAAAATCTATTTTGGAAAATTCGGATAAAGTTCTCCCGGGAACTATTATACTGAAGTCTTTCGCGTCTGCATCTTCCCATCTCCAGGCAATGCGAAAACCATCCAAAGCCACTATATTAAACCTTCCATCTTTAACTTCCAGGAGCTCTCCGGTGAGAACAGGTCTTGAGAGAGATTCTTCAGCCGCTGCAAAAATTGTCTGTTTAACCATTTTTTTAAATATATCATTGGAAATTCGCAAAAGAGGAAAGGATTTTTCAGGAATTATTTCCGGAAAATCGTAGGGTTCAAAGCAGGGTAATGATAATTTTATCTCTCCCGCTTCCACCGTTATTTTATCTTCTTTTTTGTTAAAAAATATGTTTCCCTTTGGAAGTTTTCTCATTATCTCTAAAAACACCTTAGAGGGTAAAACAGCACTACCCTCTTCAATAATTTCTGCACTAAGCGATGTCTCTATACCCATGTCCAAATCCGTGGCCGTAAGGATCAGGTTGTTATTTTTTGCAGTAAATTTTATGCCTGAAAGTATGGGGATAGTGGTTTTATTTGGGACAAATTTCTCTACGGTACTCAAAATGTATGTGATTTTATCTTTTTCTATGGAAAAAATCATTTTATCCACTCCCTCACTTATACTAATTTATTTATTTTTCATAGAGGGATTTATCTATAGTAGGAGTAGTAGTAAGTGCTGTGGATATGTGGATAAATATTGTGAATAACTTTTAAATAAGGTTTTTTAAGATTTAATAACTTGTGGATATGGAGTATAACTTATTATTAATAATTAACATAAAGAGACTTACCTGTAAAATTATCCACAAAAATCCACAAAGTATTCATAAATTGTAAAGGTATTTTCCACAATTAACCGTTGATAATTTTTCTTTTCAAAGTATCCAATATGGAAGCGAGTTCTTTGTCTTTTGCCATGTCTTTTGAAATTTTATCACAGGCATGAATAACCGTAGTATGGTCCCTTCCTCCGAACTCTTCTCCTATCTTAGGGAGAGAATAATCGGTTAATTCTCTGGCTAAGTACATGGCAATCTGCCTTGCGTATGCCAGCTCTTTGGTTCTCTTTTTGGATTTAAAATCTTCAATTCTTATGGAAAAATGAGTACCTACTGCATGGAGAATATCCGTTATGGTAACGTTCTTTTGTTTTGTATTGGGAAGAAGATCCTTTAATACCAGCTCGGCTAAGGATAGGTCAATGGGTTTATTTGTCAGGGAAGAGTAGGCTACTATCCTTATAAGGGCTCCCTCCAGCTCTCGGATATTTGTTTCGATTTTCTCCGCAATAAAGTTGATTACTTCATCGGGTACGGTAAGATTTTCCATTATCGCCTTTTTTCTTAAAATAGCTATCCTCGTCTCAAAATCCGGGGGTTGAATATCGGTGATTAGTCCCCATTCAAAACGGGACCTTAAGCGTTCCTCTAAGGTCGGTATTTCTTTCGGAGGTCTGTCGCTGGAAATTATTATTTGCTTATTGGCTTCGTAAAGGGCGTTAAAGGTGTGGAAGAACTCCTCCTGAGTCCTTTCTTTGCCCGCAATAAATTGGATGTCGTCGATTAGTAAAACATCAATATTCCTGTATTTATTTCTAAACTCAACATTTTTATCGTCTCTAATGGAGTTAATAAGTTCGTTTGTAAATTTTTCAGAAGAAACGTATACTACTTTGCAGTACGGGTTATGCTCTAAAATGTAATGGCCTATAGCGTGCATAAGATGGGTTTTTCCGAGCCCCACCCCGCCGTATATAAAAAAGGGATTATAAGCCTTTGCCGGGGATTGAGCTACGGCTAAGGATGCCGCATGGGCAAAACGGTTGCTATTTCCTACCACAAAGGTGTCAAAGGTATATTTGGGATTCAGGTTGGATTGACCGTCATCAGAGGTTTTAACGATTTCTTTTTCGATTTGAGTCCCCGCATTATTTTCTGTTAAAGAAGATTCACTTACCGAAAAAGTTAGGGAAATATCGGAATTAAGAATGGATGTAAGAATATCTTTTAATAAATTTAGGTATCGTTTTTCCAGAACACCTTTTATAAAATCGTTGGGGACCTCTACTATTGCAATACCTTCGCTTAAAGAGACGAGCTTTGTGGGTTTAAGGAAAGTGTTGTAGGTTACATCGTTGTTCAATTCACTCCCGAGAATTTTCAGGACATGTTGCCAAATATCAGAAAGATTTCCGGTCATAAAAGTGAAACCTCCTCGGATAATAAAAAAAGAAAATAAAGCCATAGAAGGCTAATAAAATGATAGCAAAATATACTCTTTTATTCAATAAAAATCTATTTTCTTGACAATTGTAAAATATTTAGGCTATAATCTATATAGTTTTTTAATCCCGAGGGGGTGAAGTTTTGAAACCTACTTATAACCCTAATAACAGGTACAGAAAAAAGGTTCACGGGTTTAGGAAGAGAATGAGGACGAAGAGCGGAAGAGATGTAATTAAAAGAAGAAGGTTAAAAGGAAGAAAAAGATTAACAGCATAGGCCGCAAGAAAATAAATGCGGCCTAAAACTGGATTTTTCGGAGGGCAAAAGGATTTGGAAAAGCGCCTTAGATTAACAAAAAATTTTGAATTTAATTTGGTTTATAAAAAGGGAAGGCGAAGGGTATGCCCTCTTTTTAGCATGTACGCAAAAAAAAACAGGATTGGATATTCGAGGTTTGGAATTTCGGTAAGTAAAAAAATCGGAAAAAGCGTAGTGAGAAACAGGGTTAAAAGGCGTTTAAGAGAGATCTTAAGGAGAAATTACAATAAAATAAAACCCGGTTACGATATAGTTATTTCTGCAAAAAGTGAAATAACGAAGTACAATTACTGGGAAATTGAAAGCCAGGTAGTTGATAATTTAAAAAAAATGGAACTATGGGTGGAACAAAATGAAAAGATTGAATGATGCCGGCAAAAAAATTTTAATATTTCTCATCAAAATTTATCAGGAGTATATTTCTCCTTTAAAACCAAGAACCTGCCGCTTTTATCCCACCTGTTCCGAATATGCCAAGATTTCCATCGATAAATACGGGGTTATAAAAGGAATTGTAATGGCGGTAAAAAGGATTTTAAGATGCCACCCGTTTAATCCCGGCGGTTATGACCCCGTGGAATAAAAAAAAATTAAGGAGGAGCTCTGTGTGGCCTTTTTGGAAAATTTAATGAAAAGTTTAATGGATTTCATTTATATTTATACGAAAAGTTACGGTCTGTCTATTATTATTCTTACGGTGATTATTAAGATTATTCTTTTACCATTTAGTTTTCAACAATTTAACTCCTTAAAGAAAATGCAGGAAATTGCCCCCGAACAGAAAAAACTTCAGGAAAAGTACAAAAATGACCCCCAGAAATTGAACAAGGAATTAATGGACCTTTATAAAAAACACGGTTATAACCCAATGGGAGGATGTCTTCCCCTGTTAATTCAATTCCCGTTTATTATAGCACTGTTCAGTCTATTACAGCATTATAATTTCGGAAATACGGGGTTTTTATGGATCACCAATCTGGGAGCTCCCGATAAAACCTATATCCTACCGGTACTCGCCGCTTTGACTACCTATTTATCTTCGAAGATGACTACGCCGGGAAAAGCAGACCAGCAGCAAAGTACAATGAATATTGTAATGTCCGCCTTTATTGGGTGGATGGCGTTAAAATTTCCGTCGGGACTGGCGCTTTACTGGGTGGTAAGTAATATAATTCAAATTGTCCAGCAGCTAATTATTGTTAGACCGACAGCCTCTAAAGGAGAGGGGGCAAAGTAATGAAAGAAATTGAAAAGCAGGGTAAATCGGTGGAGGAGGCAGTGGAGAGTGCCCTGAAGGAATTGGATGCAAAAAGGGAAGAAGTGGAAATAACGGTTTTGGAAGAGGGAAGCAGGGGCCTTTTTGGAATTTTATCAAAACAGGCAAGGGTTCGGGTCAGATTAAAGGAAAGGCCGGAAGAAAAAGCCGTAAAATTTTTAAAGGGACTATTGATAAGGTTAGACCTGTATGCCGAGATGGAGACGGAAAAAATAGAAGATTTTTTCAAAATAAATTTAAAAGGAAGAGGATTGGGAGTATTAATAGGGAAACACGGAGAAACCTTAAATTCTCTTCAGTACCTGGTAAATTTAGTTGCTAATAAAGGATGGCATGAATACATAAAAATAATAATAGATGTAGAAAATTATAGGGAGAAGAGAGAAAGAGCACTGGTGGAACTTGCAATTAAAATGGCAAAGAGGGTAAGAGAAACAAAAAGAAGCATTAAATTGGAACCCATGCCTCCTTACGAAAGAAAAATAATTCATAAAACACTTCAAAACGATCCACGCGTAAAGACTCATAGCGAGGGAGAAGAACCTTATAGAAGGGTTATAATATCTTTGAAATGACCTCATGGTATAAACCATGAGGTCATATTACAAATAAAGGGGTTTTTGAAAATGAAAGAGGATACCATTGCTGCTATTTCGACGCCGATGGGTGAAGGCGGAATAGGCATAATAAGGATTAGCGGTGAAGAAAGTTTTAATATAGCAAAAAAATTATTTTACCCAAAAAGCAAGATAAGCTTTGAAGAGATGAAGCCCAGGACAATGTACCTCGGGAATATATACGATGATCTGGAAAAATATGTGGTGGACGAAGTATTGATGGTAAAATTTAAAGCCCCCAATTCCTATACCGCGGAGGATATGGTGGAAATTCACTCTCATGGCGGTTTCACCGCAGTGAGAAAAATATTAAATTTGGTACTAAGAAACGGGGCAAGGCTTGCGCAACCCGGTGAATTCACAAAAAGAGCCTTTATTAACGGAAGGATAGACCTTTCCCAGGCGGAAGCAGTAATAGATATAATAAGGGCAAAAACAGATAAAGCCCTTAAAGTGGCGGTGGATCAGTTAAAGGGTAAAATATCGGAGAAAATAAAGGAAATAATGGACAGCCTGTTAAGCGTTATTGCATTGGTAGAAGCAAATATAGATTTTCCTGAAGAGGAGATACCTGAAGCTTCACCGGATATTATTCTTAAAAATATATCTTACAATATTGAAAGATTGAATTATTTAAAAGAAAAGGCCGGTGCCGGGAAGATATTAAGAGAAGGAATCTCAACGGTTATAGTTGGTAAACCTAATGTAGGAAAATCTTCACTCCTAAACTCCCTGCTTATGGAAAAAAGGGCGATTGTCACCGAAATACCCGGAACTACAAGGGATGTAATTGAAGAATATATAAATGTTAAGGGGATACCCATTAAAATAATTGATACAGCGGGTATAAGAGACACAAAGGACCCGGTAGAAAAAATAGGTGTGGAGAGGGCAATGGAAAAGGTAGAAGGAGCTGAACTGGTGCTTTTTGTGGTGGATGCTTCCGGTGAATTGGAGGAAGAGGATTACAAAATAATGGAAAATATAAAAGAAAAAAGGCTTCTAATCATCTTTAACAAAATAGATCTGGGACAAAAAATAGATGAGAAAAAGGTGAAAGAACATCTACCGGGGAAAAGAGTTGTAAAGATTTCCGCACTGAGAGATGAGGGTATAGAATTATTGAGGGAGGAAATTTACGAACTAATCGTTAATGAAGTGGGTTCCTTGGAAGAAGGTATAATAATTACAGCTCAGAGACATATAGAAGCTATAAACAAAGCAATAGAAAGTTTAAAGGAAGCCAAAATTACTGTAGAAAACAATCTACCAATGGAAATAAGTGCTATTTATATAAGAGAAGCATGGGAATATTTGGGTGAGATTACCGGTGACAGCGTTAAAGAGGATATTCTCGATGCTATATTTGAAAATTTTTGCATAGGGAAATGAAGGTGAATTGATATGGAATATACTGCTGGATATTATGATGTGGCGGTTGTGGGTGCGGGACATGCCGGTTGTGAGGCTGCCCTTGCCTGTGCAAGGCTGGGATTAAAAACGGTAGTATTTGCAATAAATTTGGATAGTATTGCTATGATGCCGTGCAATCCTTCCATAGGCGGTCCTGCAAAAGGTCACCTGGTGAGAGAGATAGATGCACTGGGTGGCGAAATGGCCAGGAATACCGATAAAACATTAATACAGGTAAGAATGCTGAATACAAAAAAGGGTCCTGCTGTAAGGGCATTAAGGGCTCAGGCGGATAAAAAGGCCTATCAGTTTTCAATGAAATATACCTTAGAAAGTCAGGAAAACTTAGATATAGTCCAGGGTGAAGTGGTAAAAATTATTACGCAAAATAAAAAGGTAAAGGGAGTAGTTACGCGGACGGGAGGAGTTTATTACGCCAATGCCGTTATTCTCACTACCGGAGTGTATTTGAGAAGCAGAATAATAATAGGAGATGTTAATTACAGCGGTGGTCCCAACGGACTATTTCCAGCAAACGAACTTTCCGGTTGTTTACTGGACCTGGGTTTTGAACTGGGCAGGTTCAAAACGGGTACTCCTCCAAGAGTTCATAAAAAATCGGTAGATTTTTCAAAAATGATTGAGCAGCCGGGAGACGAAATCATGATTCCTTTTTCTTACGAAACGGAGGTGTTAAATAGACCTCAGGTATCCTGCTGGCTGACATATACTACAAAAAAGACCCACGAGATAATCCTCGAAAATCTTCACAGAGCTCCCCTGTATAGAGGAGATATAAAAGGTGTAGGACCAAGATACTGTCCGAGTATAGAGGATAAAGTGGTGAGATTTTCAGATAAAGAATCCCATCAAGTATTCATCGAACCCGAAGGACTCAATACCAATGAAATGTATGTTCAGGGAGTTTCTACAAGTTTACCCGAGGATGTCCAGGTTATGATGTTGCGGTCTATTAAGGGTCTGGAAAACGTTAGACTAATGAGACCAGGTTACGCTATCGAATACGATTACGTCGTTCCTACGCAGCTGCACCTGACCCTGGAAACAAAAGAAATTGAAGGTTTGTACATGGCAGGCCAGATTAATGGAACATCGGGCTATGAAGAAGCTGCTGCCCAAGGTTTAATTGCTGGCATCAATGCAGCGTTAAAATTAAAGGATAGAGAGCCTTTGGTTTTGAAAAGGTCCGATGCGTATATAGGTGTACTGATAGACGACCTGGTAACAAAAGGTACAAACGAACCTTACCGAATGCTTACTTCTCGGGCAGAATACAGGCTGATTTTAAGGAATGATAATGCAGATATGAGGCTTACGGAAATAGGATATAAAATAGGATTGATAAGTGAAGAAAGGTATGAGAAATTTTTAAAGAAGAAAAAAATGATTGAAGAGGAAATTGAAAGATTAAGGAGTATAAAAATCACACCAACACAAGAAGTAAACGAAGAATTGGAAGAATTAGGAACGAGTCCCATAAATACACCTGTAACTTTGGAAGATTTATTGAAAAGGCCGGAATTGGACTATGAAAAGATAAAGGTATTTGATAAGGGTAGACCGGATTTGCCAAAGGAAATAATCGAACAGGTTCAAGTGGAAATTGCCTATGAAGGATATATAAGCAGGCAGTTAAAACAGGTGGAGGCTTTCAAAAAGCTGGAAAATAAGAAAATTCCTCCCGATATTGACTATGATAAAATTTATGGACTTCGCACGGAAGCAAAGCAAAAGCTAAAGAAAATAAGGCCCGAATCTATAGGACAGGCCAGCAGAATATCCGGTGTGAATCCAGCGGATATATCCATTTTACTGATTTATTTGGAGTCGGAAAAAAGAAAAAAGGGAAAAGAAAGTGAAGAATAATGTTATGAAGGAGATAATTAAAGAAAAACTTTTAAAATGTGAAATTCTTTTGACGGAGGAAAAACTATATCTTCTGGAAAATTATTTCCAGGAAGTTATAAGGCGCAATGAAATAATAAATCTGACTTCTGTCATAGATGAAAAGGAATTTGCAGAAAAACATATAATAGATTCCCTTTATCTGAATAAATTATTCTATTTAAGCGAATCGGGAAAATTGATTGATGTCGGAACGGGAGCCGGAATACCCGGGATAATATTAAAAATTGTTAGAGATGATTTAAATATTACTTTACTTGATTCTGTTAAAAAGAAGACGGATTTTCTCAATGATGTTATCGAAAAATTGGATTTAAAAAATATTTATGTTATAAATGACAGAGCCGAAAATTTAGGGAAAAATAGGGAACACAGGGAAAATTACGATTATTCCGTAGCGAGGGCGGTTTCCAACCTTTCTACCCTGGCCGAATTTTGCCTTCCTTTTGTGAAGGTGGGAGGATTTTTTTTAGCGATGAAGGGGGAAAAGGCAAAAGAAGAAATAGATGGTTCAATTAAAGCTGTGGAAATAATGGGAGGGAAAATTGAAGATATAATATCCTATGATTTGCCGTCGGGGTATAAAAGAAAAATTATAGTAATCCGAAAGATAAAAAATACACCCGAAAATTACCCTCGAAGGCCGGGTATACCTGAAAAAAGGCCGATAAAATAAAAAGAATAAGCATGTTTTTTAGAAGTAAGAAGGATATTTTTAAAAAGAATAGAATTTATTAAAAATAAATAGAAAAAATGTAAGGCGGTGGTAATTGGTGTGGGGGGAGAAGAGGAATGAGATAGTAAACATACCGGTAGATGCGATAAAGCCCAACCCCTATCAGCCGAGAAAAAATTTCGATGATGATTCCCTTAAAGATTTAACCGAATCCATAAAAAATTATGGTGTTCTGCAGCCAATAATAGTTAGACGGATCGGGAAAACAAACTACGAATTAATTGCCGGAGAAAGAAGATGGAGAGCGAGCAAAATAGCGGGGCTGAAGGAAATTCCGGCAATTATTAGAGATGCTAAGGAAACCGAAACCGCTATAATGGCATTAATAGAAAATTTACAGAGGGAGAACTTGAATTTTATAGAGGAAGCAGAAGGTTACAGGCTTCTTATGGAAGAACACGGTCTAACACAGGAACAATTGGCAATGCGGATAGGGAAAAGCCAGTCTACCATAGCTAACAAAATACGTATATTAAAGATACCACCTGATATTTTGAAAATTATTTCCCAGGAAAACCTGACTGAAAGGCATGCTCGAGCCCTGTTAAAAATTCCCGACGAGGAAATGCAAAGGGAGGTAATTAAAAAAGTAGTTGAAAAGGGCTTGAATGTGAGACAAACTGAAGAATTAGTTGACTCCTATTTGACAAAGCAAAAGCAGAAAGAGAAAAATAAGAAAAAAAATCTAAAAATCGCGATAAAGGATATCAGGATATTTGTAAATTCTATTAGAAAATTGGTATCGAATATAAAAGACACAGGCCTCAGTGCGGAATATAAGGAATACGATAAAGGGGATTATATAGAGCTGGTGGTTCAAATACCCAAGAGGTAGAGAACCATTATTTTTTTTATTTAATAGAAGGAAATAAAATGATAAAATAGAAATAATTATTATAATAAAGCTGGGTTGGTGAAAGGATGGCAAAGATTATAGCAATTGCAAACCAAAAGGGCGGTGTGGGCAAAACCACCACTGCTGTAAACCTTAGCTCCTGTATAGCCTCCTTAGGGAAAAAAGTCCTGATAGTAGATATAGACCCGCAGGGAAATTCCACCAGCGGCCTGGGAATTGATAAAGAAAAATTAAAAGGATCCCTGTATAATGTTTTAATCAACGGTGAACCGGTTGAAGACAATATCATTGATACTAAATATAAAAACCTCCACATTATCCCTTCGAATATCCAATTAGCCGGAGCTGAAATCGAACTTGTTATGATGGAAGGAAGGGAGTATTTGTTAAAAAATTCCCTGGAAAATATAAGCGATCGTTATAATTATATTATCATTGATTGCCCTCCTTCTCTGGGACTTCTTACAATTAACGCCCTTACGGCTGCCAACTCGGTTTTGATACCCATACAATGCGAGTATTACGCGTTAGAAGGTTTAAGCCAGCTGATGAATACAATAAAATTGGTTCAAAAGTCATTGAATGAAACCCTTGAAATTGAAGGAGTTTTGCTCACCATGTTTGACGCCAGAACAAATTTATCAATACAGGTAGTAGAAGAAGTGAAAAAATTTTTTAGAAATAAAGTATATAAAACTATCATACCCAGGAATGTAAGGTTGAGTGAGGCACCGAGCCACGGAAAGCCAATAATAGCCTATGACCCCAAATCCAAAGGGTCCGAAGTATATATGGAACTGGCAAGGGAGGTGCTCGGAATTGCCTAAGAAGGCTCTTGGAAAGGGACTTGGGGCTTTAATCCCCTTAGATGAAGGAAAAGAAGAGAATCTAATAGAGATAGATGTAGATAAAATATATTCGCGGGAAAATCAGCCAAGGAAAAATTTTGATGAAGAAAAACTGATAGAACTTGCCGAATCTATAAAAACACACGGAATCATTCAGCCTATTATACTGAAAAAAACCGAACGAGGTTATGAAATAGTTGCCGGTGAAAGAAGATGGAGGGCTGCAAAAATAGCCGGATTAAAAAAAATTCCCGCCGTAGTAAAGGAACTGACCAGAGAAGAAATAATGGAGGTCGCTTTAATTGAAAATATCCAGAGGGAAGATTTAAATCCTATTGAAGAGGCTGAAGCATACAGGACTTTAATAGAACAATGCGGATTAACTCAGGAGGAACTGGCCAAAAAGCTCGGCAAGAGCAGACCTTTTATAGCAAATACATTGAGATTGTTGAATTTGGATGATGAGATAAAAAGTATGATGATTAAGGGAGAAATAAGCTCGGGACATGCAAGGGCACTGTTGGCATTGGAAGATTCCGAAGAAAGGATGTCACTGGCTAAAAAGATTTTAAAAGAGGGATTATCGGTAAGGGAAACCGAAGAGTTTATAAAAAAGGCGAGAGAAAATAGAACAAAGGAAAATTTTAATAAAGATAGAGGAAAGGAAGGAAACAGGTTCAATGATGTTGAAGAAATTTTACGTTCCGCATTGGGAACCAAGGTAAAAATTAAAGGAAGTGGCGACAGAGGCAAGATTGAAATTGAATTTTACTCTAAGGAAGATCTGGAGAGGATAATTGAATTAATAACAATATAAATTGTTTCACGTGAAACATTTTTTAAATTATATCCTGACGTGAGGGAAATTCCTGAGCGAAGGGGGGAGAAATTCATGTCAATTTTAAAAGCGGCTTTCCCTCCGGGAGGATAAAGATTAGTAACTGTCACTAAAATCAATAAATTAAGGAGGGAAAGTAATGGAGTATGTATTGAAAGAGGATCCCGAAAATTTTAAGGCAGATTTCATCGATGATCAAAAAATTTTAGAAGCCCTGAAAAGAGGGGAAAAAACCGCAAAAAGCGAAATAAGGGAAATAATTGAAAAGGCGAGAGAAGCAAAAGGTTTGGATATTAATGAAGTGGCAAGCCTTCTTTATTTAGAAGATGAGGAGTTGCTGGAAGAATTATACCTGGTTGCCAAAGAAGTCAAAAACAAAATTTACGGTAACAGGATAGTTTTATTTGCACCTCTTTATTTCAGCGACTACTGTGTAAACAACTGCAGGTACTGCGGTTATAGAAGAGAAAATGATGCCAAGAGAAGAAGGCTGACCATGGATGAAGTTAGGGAAGAAGTACAAATACTGGAAGAAATGGGGCATAAAAGACTTGCCTTAGAGGCGGGAGAAGATCCGGTAAACTGCCCGATAGATTATACTCTGGAAGTAATTAAAACCGTGTACGATACCAAGTTAAAAAACGGCAGTATAAGAAGGGTTAACGTCAATATAGCAGCCACTAATGTGGAAAATTACAAAAAATTGAAAGAGGTAGGTATTGGAACGTATATCCTATTTCAGGAAACCTACCACAGACCAACGTACAAATACATGCATCCCGCCGGACCGAAAAGCGATTACAATTATCACACTACTGCTATGGACAGGGCCATGCTGGGGGATATAGATGACGTAGGATTGGGCGTGCTGTTTGGCCTTTACGATTTTAAATATGAAGTGGTGGCGCTGATAATGCACGCTAAATACTTGGATGAAAAGTACGGGGTGGGGCCCCATACCATTTCCTTTCCCAGATTGAGGCCGGCAAAAGGGGTTGATTTGAAAAGCTTCCCGTATCTGGTAAGCGATAAAGATTTCAAGAAAATTGTAGCCATTGTAAGGCTCGCCGTCCCCTATACAGGAATGATCCTTTCAACCAGGGAAAAGCCGGATTTTAGAGAAGAGGTTATTTCGGTAGGGATTTCGCAAATAAGCGCCGGATCCTGTACAGGTGTGGGAGGATATCACGACGAAATCAGTAAAAAAGAAAAAAATGCCTGTTACCAATTTGAAGTGGAAGATAAAAGAACTCCCAACGAGGTATTGATGTCCCTATGCCGGCAGGGGTACCTGCCCAGTTATTGCACCGCCTGCTACCGGATGGGTAGGACCGGCGACAGGTTCATGGAACTGGCAAAAACCGGAAACATACAAAACCTTTGCCAGCCAAATGCCATTTTGACTTTTAAAGAATTTCTGATGGATTACGCCGATGAAAAATTGAAAGAAATAGGAGAAAAGGTAATTCAAAAAAGCTTAATGGATATTCCCAACGAAACCATCAGAAAAAAGACTGTTGAAAAATTATCGCGATTGGAACGGGGGGAGAGGGATCTATACTTTTAGTGAAAACCCGGGAAAATCCCCGGGTTTTTTCATAAAAACCTTTAACTTAAGGAAATGTTATAACAAAAGGAATTGGGGGATAAAAATTGCTGGGCACGGTAGTAAATTCAGTATCTATACTGATAGGTTCCTTGCTGGGATATTTCTTAAAAAACAGTTTCAGCGAAGATATTAAGTCCACGGTGATGCAGGGGCTTAGCCTTACGGTAATGCTTATAGGAATATCCATGAGCATCAAGACAAACAACTTACTGGTGGTTACTTTAAGTATAGTCACCGGAGCGATCATCGGCGAAAGTTTAAAAATAGAAGAAGGACTTAATAAGATAGGAGGAAGAATTGAGAAGAAGTTCTCAAAAACCGAAGGAGAGTTTACAAAGGCTTTTGTAACGGCCAGTCTGGTATACTGCGTGGGGGCCATGGCTATTATGGGGTCAATTGAAAGCGGTTTAAGCGGAAACCACAGTATTCTTTTTGTTAAGTCAATACTCGACGGGGTTTCGTCTATAGTCTTCACTTCCAGCCTGGGTATAGGAGTGGCCTTTTCCTCCCTTCCGGTTTTTATCTACCAGGGGGCCATAACGCTTTCTGCAAGATTTATTAAAGCGTATTTAACCCAGGAAATAATAAGAGAAATGACTGCTACCGGGGGTCTTTTAATTTTCGGCATAGGCATAAACATGCTGTCGGGGAAATCTCGAGTAAAGGTGGGTAATTTTCTGCCCGCAATATTTACCGCGATATTTATAACTTATTTATTCATGAAATATAATTTTTATTAATGTGATGTGCAGATTAAGGATCTAAGGGAGGCAAATAAAAATGCAGCTACAGTACATACAGGAAGTAAAGAGACTAATTGGAGAAAATATCGATACACTTATATTGATAACCGTTTTCCTTTATATTGCCGCACTTATAATTTTTATTGCCGTCAGCGTAAAATTGACAAAAATTATGAAGAAATATCAGGCACTTACAAGGGGAATGGATGGGAAAAACCTGGAGGAAATTTTGATGATGATAGCCAGGGAAGTGGAAAAAACAAAGGAAGATGGGGTAAGTATCAAAAAAAAAGTGGAAGATTTTGAGGCAAGGTCTAAGGCTGCATTACAAAAATTTCACGCCATCAGGTACAATGCTTTTGAAAATATGGGAAGCGATCTTAGCTTTAGTATTGCTCTGTTAAACGGGAATAACGATGGATTTATAATAACCAGCATTTACGGGAGGGATGAGAACAGGGTGTATTTAAAGCCCATCAGCGGCGGAACCAGTACGTATCTGTTAAGTGAAGAGGAGAAAAAGGTTTTACAAAAGGCACTCTCCGAATAGCCGGGAGGATGATATATGAAAAAAAAGAAAGATAGTATGACCATAATGATAGTGCCCCATTCGGATAAAAAAACCCTTTCCTTCTTTCTGGATTCTAAAAAAATTTCCATAGTTAAATACGGCGTGATATTTTCTTTGTTTCTTATTGTGCTTTTAACCTTTAACCTTATAAGATACATAAATCTCATCAAATCGGAAAATTATAAACTCTTACAGGAAAATGAAAATTACAAGGAAATGGAACATAAAATAAAGGAATACAATCAGCAGAAAAAACAATTAGAAGACAAAATAAATGAGGTCGAAAAAAAATTGTCCAAAATAGAGGAATTGGAAGGTAAATTAAACCAGGTCTTGAAAGACAGTACATTTAAAATACAAGATTACGGGCTTACACAGCAGAAAACTATGGGGCTTTCCAGCCGTGGGGATATAAATCGAGGAGAATTACTTTTGATACTAAACGACCTAAATGAAAAATTGGAGGAAAAGGAAAAAAATCTGATAAATCTTTCAGAAGCTTTAATGGAAATGAAGGAAAGGGTAGATTCCATCCCGGGTTTATGGCCGGTGCAGGGTGAAATAACTTCTGATTTTGGCTACAGGAAAAATCCCTTCGGGAGAGGCAGAGAGTTTCACGATGGAGTTGATATTTCGGCAGCTTACGGTACAAAGATTAAAGCGGCGGCAAACGGAGTGGTGGTATTTGCCGGATACAAGGCGGGATACGGATATACCGTTATTATTAATCATAATAATGGAATACAGACCATGTATTCTCATGCCTCAAAAATACTTGTAAGAAAAGGACAAAAAGTTTTAAAGGGCCAGGATATAGCTGCGGTGGGAAGCACGGGGAGAAGCACCGGTGCTCACCTTCATTTTTCTATTTTACACAATGGTAGATTTATAGATCCTTTAACCTACATAAAAAAACAATCCTATCAGGATTGAAAAAACAGGGGGGAATTTATGTTCGGCAAAAAGGAAGAATTAAATTCGGCGAAAGACAGGGTAGAAACGATTATAGGGAAAAATGCAGAATTTCAGGGCAAGATAATTTCCAGCGGGGTCCTTAAAATCGATGGAACGATGGAGGGAGAGATAGAAAGCGAAAGCGATATAATAATATCGGAAGGATCTAAGGTAAAAGCCCAGATAAAAGCCAACAATGCCGTAATAGCGGGCGAGTACCAGGGTAATATATTTTTAAAAGGAAAACTTTATATTAAAACTTCGGGGAAGGTAACCGGAGATGTGAAGGTTGAAGGGATTATAGTTGAAGAGGGCGCTGAGTTTAACGGTAAATGCGAAATGATAAGGACGGAAAACGGATAAAAAATGCAGGAAGGGGAGAAATAACGGTTGTCGGTATTTTTTGTAATAAATCCAGTAGCAGGGAGAGGAAGGGCTAAAGGGGTTTGGTCTAAAATCCAAAAAAAGATCGATATAAAATACAATTACTGCTTTACCAGTCGGGCAGGAGAAGCTACTTATTTAGCGCAAAAAGCCTGGGAACAGGGTTTTAACACCATAGTTTCCGTGGGTGGAGATGGAACCATAAGGGAAATTGTAAAATCCTTAGCCGGTAAAGAAGTAAAATTAGGTATAATACCTGCGGGAACAGGAAATGATTTTGCGAGGACCGTGGGTATTCCCGAAGATATAGAGAAATCTTTAGATTTGATTAAAAGGGGAAACACCAGAAAGGTAGATGTTATAAGCTGTAATGGTGAAATACTTATCAACGCAGCGGGGGCAGGGCTGGATGCCTTCGTAGCGGATTGCGTGAATAATGAAGTTAAGTTTTTAAAGGGCAGCGCGGCCTATATATTTGCGGTAATAAAGACCCTTTTAAGGTTTAAACCCCAGGAAGTTGAAATTATTCTCGATGGTAAAGTGCTAAAAAAAAGGGTGTGGCTTGTTACGGTTAGCAATGGCAGGTATTATGGCGGCGGTATGATGATATGCCCTACCGCCCAGCCGGATGACGGATATTTAGACGTTTCGATAGTAAATGAGGTTGGCAAACTCGAGATATTAAGATTTTTACCAAAAGTATTCACAGGAAGGCATACCACCCATCGGTCGTACGAAACCATACGGGGGAAGAAGGTTACAATAAAAAGCCGGTCTCCGATTTTGGTTCACACCGATGGGGATATAATCGGGGTTACGCCAAAAACCTTTGAATTATGGCCCGGGGCTATAAACATTATTTCCTGAAATAAAGGATTATTCCTTTATGTATGGAATCCGATATAACCTTTGCCATTTCGTAAACTATATAAAGCCTCGTATTCTGCAGGACTAAGTACTCCATCAGGCCTCCAAAATTGACGGTTCCCGTAATATGAAAAGCCCCAACGGGAGGTAATTCTTTTTTCACCCCGGCACCGGGCTTTAACGGTCCCTTGCCCAGCTTAATAGTGCCGATATTTTCGAGCCTTCCTAAGGAAGCGTCAATAGCTATAATAAAAGGTTTTTCCTTTGAATCGTTAAGTTCCTGCAATACTTTTTCGAGATTTCCAGCGTGAACCGGCTCTTTCAAACATCCGAAAACGTTTACAAGGGGGATTTTTTTTATAACAGGATCTTCTAAAAGAAAATTTCCAACCATTGGCCCCAAGGAATCACCTGTGGATCTATCGGTTCCGATACATAAAAAAACAATTTCGCTTTGCTGCTTCCATTCCTCTTCTAAAATTCTCCCTATGCCCCTTGAAAGGATTTCAGAAGCAAGAGGATTTTCTATATGAACCCTTATTTCCTCGGTTCGCAATAACTGCGGTATTATCATCGGAAACCTCCTAAACAGAGCATTTTTTAATATTATTGACACTGATAGTAAAAATCTATTCATTTTTGTAACAAAATTCCATAAAATGCATATCTTATTAATAAGTATCCTTTTGTAGAGGAGATGCTTTTTATGAATTTCCTCGATATTTTTTTACTTTTTATTTTTATAAAAGGAGCTGTAGATGGGTACACAAGAGGGATTGTAACATCAGCTATAAATGTAGTGGGAATAATAATTTCAATCTATGCTGCTATTTTTTATCAAAAAAACACTGTAGATTTTCTTTCAAAAAATTTTGGCCTGGAACGAAGATTGGCTCAGGTTTTTAATTTGGGCACCGGGAGATTGCCTTCCGATCCCCTTCCGGCCGGGATATTAAATCATAGAATGATTTTGGATATGGCATTAAATGCAATAGCTTTTCTCGTTATCTTCGCCGGGATACAGATTATTTTTGCCGTGGCTGAATATTTTATTGCTGGGTTAACAAAGAAAACAAAAATGTCTTTTTTAAACAGGCTGTCCGGAGCTTTTTTATCCCTTATCGCTATTGCTTTATGGCTTTCCATAGTTACAACGGCTTTTCAGCCCTTTTTCACAATTTTTAACAATAGATACTTTTGGAACTTGCTCAATGAATCGAAGATATTGAATCAGTTAAGGGTTATTGATACAATATTTCCGAAGGTTATAAAATTTATTTAAAAGGAGGAAAAATATGGTAAGCGTGGACTGCAGGGGGAAAAAATGCCCGGAACCTGTTATTATGACCAAAAACGCACTGGAAGAAAATGAAAACATTGAAGATATAACTGTAATCGTGGATAATGAGGTATCAAAAGAGAATGTATCTAAGTTTCTAAAAAGCAGAGGATTTTCCGTAAAAGCGGAAGAAAAGGAAGGACTATTTTATTTAACTGCTCATAAGGAAGAAAAAAAAGAAGATAAAACCGAGGGAAAAGATGATTATGTGGTTCTGATTGGCAGGAATACTTTTGGACAAGGTTCCGAAGAGCTCGGGAAATTGCTTATGAGAAGTTTTTTATATGCATTGAGCGAATCGCAAAAACTACCCGAATCCATAATTTTTGTAAACAGCGGAGTTTTCCTGACCACCGGGGGTTCGGAAATTACGGGAATATTAAAAACCCTTGAAGAAAAAGGAGTAAGCATACTTTCCTGTGGCACCTGCTTGGATTACTATAACCTTAAAGAGAAACTGCAGGTGGGAAGCATTACGAATATGTACACAATCGTAGAAAAAATGACGTTGTTTAAAACCATTACTATATAAAGGGTGTTTTCTTTATGAACTATTGGACTCAGCTGAGTTTTTTAAACACTAAATACGCAAAAATGCTTTATGTTATAATTTTATCGGTATTAATCGTAAAAATATTAAACCGGTTCATTGATGGCCTTTTTCACCGGCAGACGAAAATAATTAAGACAAATGAGAACAGAATAAAAACCTTGGGAGGGCTTTTAAAAAGCCTTTTGAAATACACCGTATATTTCGTCGCGCTCCTGATACTTCTGGACCTGGCAGGTATAAACACCTCTTCTCTATTAACCGCTGCGGGCATCGGCGGCATCGCGGTGGGATTTGGAGCCCAAAGCCTTGTGAAAGATGTAATTGCGGGATTTTTCATTTTGTTTGAAGATCAATACCAGGTGGGGGATTACATTGAAACAGGAGAAGTAGAGGGCTTTGTGGAGGAGGTAGGGTTCCGAATTACAAAACTCAGGGATTTTGGTGGACAGCTCCATATAATACCCAACGGGGAGATTAAAAGGGTAACAAACCACACGAGGGGCAATATGAGGGCGCTCGTGAAGGTAAAGGTATCCTATGAAGAAAATATAGAAAGGGTTTTCAGCATTCTAAGGGAAATATGCGAGGAAATTAAAACCCTGGAGTACATAAAAGAAGGCCCGGATGTTTTAGGTATCACAGATTTTGGACTGGAAGGAATCGAATTCACCATTATATCTAAGACAACTCCGCTTAAGCAGTGGGCGGTAGAAAGGGAAATCAGGAAGAAAATCAAGGAACGTTTTGAAAAAGAAAAAATAAGTTTTGCTTATTTTAAAGCCCCGCTAAAAGGTGCTTAAAGGAGTGATGCAATTGAAATTTTATCTCGGTGATGTAGTTGAAATGAAAAAAAAGCACCCCTGCGGAAGCTTTCAATGGGAAATATGGAGGCTGGGAGCCGATATAGGGATAAAATGCTTGGGATGTGGAAGAAAAGTCATGATCCCGCGGCCAAAATTCGAAAAAGGCGTTAAAAAGATAGTAAAAAGTATGGGACCGGGAGAGCTTGAAAATCTGACAGAATAATGATATAATACGCAAGAGCATCTCTGCTCCGGTGAAATTCCGGGGCCAAATGTCCGAGGAGGTGAAAAGATGAGGAGCTATGAAACCATGTACATCCTCGACCCCGATTTGAATGAGGATTCAACCAATTCTTTGATTGAAAAGTTCAAAAGCGTAATTACCGACAGAGGGGGAGAGGTACAGGAGATCGAACGGTGGGGAAAAAGAAGATTGGCCTACCCCATTGAGCACCGCAAAGAAGGGTATTATGTAATAATGTACTTTACTGCAGACCCATCGGCGGTGCAGGAAATGGAAAGGCTTTTGAAGATTACCACCGGCGTTTTAAGGCACATCGTTATCCGGAAGGATAGATAGGGGTGTAAAACTTGAATAAGGTTATTTTAATCGGAAGGCTTACAAAAGACCCCGAACTGAGGTACACCCCTGGGAGCGGGGTAGCCGTGGCTACCTTCACGCTGGCCGTCTCGAGGCCCTTTTTGAATCAAAAAGGGGAAAGAGATACGGATTTTATTCCCATCGTGGTTTGGAGAAAATTGGCCGAACAATGTGCGAGCAACCTTAGAAAGGGCAGACTCGTGGGGGTTAGCGGAAGGCTGCAGGTGAGGTCTTTTGAGACTCAAAATGGTACAAGAAAATGGGTTACCGAAGTGGTAGCTGAAGAAATACAATTTTTGGATAGGCCTAAGGCAACGGATTCCCAGGAAAGGGAACCCGAACCCCAGACGGGTGCTTTTGAAGAAGGATTTAATGACCCGGATATAGATTTGAATTTTGATTTCGATGAGGATTTAAACGCCGGAGAAGATTTGCCCTTCTAAGTATTAAGAAAAGGAGGATAGAGGGTGAAGGCGAAAAAGAACAAGAAGAAAAAGGTCTGCAGTTTCTGCGTGGATAAAATAGATTATATTGATTACAAAGACGTGGCAAGATTGAGGAAATTTATAACCGAAAGAGCAAAAATCTTGCCCCGTAGGATTACAGGTAATTGTGCAAGACATCAAAGGCAGCTTACCGTTGCCATCAAAAGAGCCAGAAACATGGCTTTACTGCCGTTTACCACGGAATAAAGAGAGGGGTAATCCCTCTCTTTTTTTAAGCAAAAAGGGGGAAAACTTATGCAAAACAATACCAGGGCACTGGTTGAGGGAGCGCTTCTATCAGCAATTACGATTATTCTAAGCTTGCTTTCGCTTTATATACCGATTCTGGGGACCTTTGCAAGCCTTGTCTGGCCTGTACCTATAATACTTCTCGGTATAAGGCATGGATTGAAAATAAGCATCCTTGCCACAGTCGTATCGGGCATCATCGTAGCCATGCTGGAAGGACCTCTACAGGCTCTTACCGTAATTTTGGGATTTGGGCTTATAGGGATAGCCTTAGGATGGGCAATAAGTAAGGATTTTTCCGCAGAAAAATGCTTGGCGGTGGGCACCGTGGCTTCCCTTATAGCCAAGGTGGTTTTGATTATTATTTCCCTTTACGTAATGGGAATTAACCCTATAAATGAGGAAATTGCTGCATTGAAAGAATCCGTGGAGCAGGTAACGAAATTTTACACATCCATGGGCATGAATAAAGAATTGGTGGAACAGACCACACAAAACTTTAAGCAGGCGGTAAACCTTCTCTCAATGGCAATCCCCGGGGTATTTGTGCTCGCTTCCATTGTAGACTCCTTTTTAAATTACAGTGTGGCAAAACTTGTAATAACAAAGTTAGGAAGCAGGATTAAGGATTTTACCCCTTTCTGGCAGTGGAAGCTTCCGTCCTTTACGGTATTTTTTTTCATGATTGGGATATTGCTCACTTTCCTTGAACCCTACTGGCCTGCGGGAATATTAAAAACCATAGGGATGAATTTGCAGCTGGTATTTTACTTTGCCTTTTTTATAGAAGGCTTTTCCCTTCTTGCCTATTACTTTGGCAAATACAATGTATCAAAACCATTAAGAGTTCTTGCGGTCTTATTGGTGTTCTTCAATCCTTTCTTTGCGCAAATAGTAGCCTGGGCCGGAATGTTTGATATATTAATGAATTTTAGAAAATTGTAACTTAATATTATAGGGGTGAGAAAAATGAAGGTCATTTTAATTCAGGATGTTAAAAACCTGGGCAAAAAAGGCGATGTGGTTAATGTGGCCGACGGTTATGCCCGCAATTTCCTCTTCCCCAGGAATTTAGCCATAGAGGCTTCCTCGGGGAACATAGCAAAGCTGGAACAGGAAAAAAAGGCGGTGGAGAATAAAAAGGAAAGGGAAAAAAGAGAGGCCCTGGAACTTGCCAAAAAAATAGAAAATTGCACCCTAACATTGAAGGTAAAGGCCGGTGAACAGGGCAAATTATACGGTTCTATTAATACAAAGGACATTGCTGAGGGCTTGAAAGAACAGTTTAAAATAGATATCGATAAGAGAAAAATCGTATTGCAGGAGGTAATAAAGACCCTCGGAGTGTATGAAGCCACAGCAAAAATCCATCCGGAAGTGGAAGCAAAGTTTAAAATTAACGTAATTGAAGGGTGATAATATATGGAAAAAGCCCTTTCAAAAGTGCCTCCTTACAATATTGAAGCAGAGCAGTCGGTCCTCGGCTCCATGCTTCTTTCTAAGGAGGCTATTTATGTTGCTGTAGAAAGGTTAAAGAGCGAGGATTTCTACAAGGAGTCCCACAGAAAACTATTTGAATGCATTGTAGAGCTTCACGAAAACAGAAATCCCGTGGACCTCATTACCGTTACCGAATCTCTAAGAAATAAAAGGTTGTTAGAAGATGTGGGAGGAGCCACTTATCTGGCCACCCTCACCGAAATAGTGCCTACACCTTCAAATATAGCTGAGTACTGCAAAATAGTTGAGGAAAAAGCTCTTTTAAGGAAACTCATCGAAACGGCCTCTCATATTCTTTCTTCTGCCTATGAGCCAAAAGAAGATGTGGAAGAAATCCTTGATGAGGCTGAAAGAAAAATATTCAATATAGTCCAGAAAAGAAGGGTGGAAAATTTTTACCACGTAAAGGATTTGATCCTTTCCACCTTTGAAAGAATTGAAAAGCTCTACCATACAAAAGGCGGGATAACGGGGGTACCCACCGGTTTTCCTGATTTGGACTCTATGACATCGGGTTTGCAGCCGTCGGACCTGATTATAGTTGCGGCAAGGCCGAGCATGGGCAAAACCGCTTTTGCCCTGAATATTGCGCAAAACGCGGCTATAAGGTATAAAATACCGGTAGCCATATTCAGCCTTGAGATGTCAAAAGAGCAGGTGGTTCAGCGAATGCTGTGCGCCGAATCCAATGTAGACAGCCACAAATTAAGAACCGGGAAATTGGAAGAGGAGGACTGGCCAAGGCTTGCCAGGGCAATGGGGCCCCTTTCGGAAGCTCCTATTTACATCGATGATACTCCCGGAATTACCAGCCTGGAAATCAGGGCAAAAGCCAGAAGACTAAAAGCTGAAAAAGGATTGGGGCTCGTGGTAATTGACTATCTTCAGCTGATATCCAGCAGAAATCAGTCGGAAACACGGCAGCAGGAAATTTCGGAAATTTCCCGTTCCCTGAAAGCTATGGCCAGGGAATTAAACGTGCCCGTGCTTGCTTTATCCCAGCTTTCAAGGGCTCCCGACGCCCGGGCTGACCATCGTCCGGTATTAAGCGACCTAAGGGAATCGGGGAGCTTGGAGCAGGATTCCGACCTGGTTGCATTTTTGTACAGGGAAAACTACTACAATCCGGACACCGATAAAAAGAATATAGTAGAGGTTATCATAGCAAAACAGAGAAACGGTCCTACCGGGAAGGTTGAGCTTCTGTGGCTATCCCAGTATACTAAGTTTGTAAGCGTGGAAAAATATAGGCAAAATGAGATGACATAAAATGCGAATATTTTAAGAAACAATTCATAAAATTATTCATATATAATTGACTAAAAAAATTTTTTCTGCTATATTTATTAGGGTTTTTTAGAAAAAGCATAAGGCGGGGATGCGAGATGAAAAAAAACTACGATGTAATCATCATCGGGGCTGGACCTGCGGGTATTTTTACCGCTCTGGAAATTGTAGATAAAGCGCCAAATACATCGGTATTGATTTTAGAAAAAGGAAAGGACATAGAGCACAGGGCATGCCCCTCAAAGGAAAAAAAGATAAAGTGTATGCACTGTGACCCCTGTTCCATAGTTAATGGATGGGGCGGAGCCGGAGCTTTCAGTGATGGAAAGTTAACCCTAACCACCGAATTTGGCGGCTGGTTGGATGAATATATATCGAAAGAAGAGGTATCCGAGCTTATAGGCTATATAGATAGAATATTTTTAAGCTTTGGTGCTACGGAGATTGTGCACGGTACAGACCAGAATAAGGTTAAAGAGCTTCAACAGAAGGCAGCAACTGCCGATTTGAGATTAATACCGGCAAAGGTAAAACACCTGGGTACGGAAAAATGCTGGCTGATACTGAAAAAGATGTACGATTACCTCAAAGGCAGGGTAGAAATATTAACCTCTACTCCGGTAAAAAAGATATTGGTGGAAGAAAATAGGGCTGTGGGCGTGGAGACGGTTAAGGGGGATAATTACTGTGCGGATTACATCGTGACCGTTCCCGGAAGGGAAGGTGCTGAATGGTTCGCCAGGGAAGCCGTCAGACTTGGACTGGATATGGAAATAAATCCCGTGGATATTGGTGTAAGGGTGGAAGTACCTTCTGTGGTGATGGAACCCCTGACGGATGTGGTATACGAATCCAAATTAGTATACTACTCCAAATCCTTCGATGACAAGGTAAGGACTTTTTGCATGAATCCTTACGGTGAAGTGGTCATAGAAAACAATAGTGGATTAATTACCGTCAACGGGCACAGCTATGCGGATAGGAAAACCACAAACACAAATTTTGCTTTACTGGTAAGTAAGACCTTTACGGAACCTTTTAAAGAGCCTATCTCCTACGGTAAGTACATCGCTACCCTTGCCAATATGCTGAGCGGAGGGGTTATAGTACAGCGGTTGGGAGACCTTTTGTCCGGCAGGCGTTCCACCCCTGAGAGAATAAAAAGGGGTCTGGTGGAGCCCACGCTGAAAGAGGCAACTCCGGGGGACCTCAGCTTAGTATTCCCCTACAGGCATCTGGTAAGCATTTTGGAAATGCTTCAGGCAATGGACAAATTGGTACCGGGAGTAAACTCCAATCACACTCTACTTTACGGTGTAGAAGTGAAGTTTTATTCATCAAGACCCGCCCTTTCTTCATCCCTGGAGACGCAGGTAAAAAATCTTTTTGCTGCGGGAGATGGGGCCGGGGTTACAAGGGGTTTAGCCCAGGCTTCGGTTTCCGGAGTTATTGTGGCAAGAGAAATAATAAAAAGGATATTAAAAGGATAACGAGGTGATGTTATGCCGGGGATAGTGGTCATAGGAGCCCAGTGGGGCGATGAAGGAAAGGGCAGGATAGTGGATTTTTTAGCATCCCGCGCTGATATGGTGGTACGGTATCAGGGAGGGAATAATGCGGGCCATACGGTGGAGGTGGACGATAAAAGATATAAACTTCACCTGATTCCTTCGGGAATACTTCATTCCGGAAAGGTCTGCATCATTGGGAACGGCATGGTAATAGACCCCGTTGCTCTGGTGGAAGAAATAAGGTATCTGGAAAGCTACGGAATAGAAGTGAGAAGCAGACTTAAAATCAGCGACAGGGCACATTTAATAATGCCCTATCATAAACTTTTAGATGAAGTTATAGAGGAACATAAGGGAGAATTGCAACTGGGAACCACCCGAAGGGGTATCGGTCCCGCCTACGTGGACAAAGCCGAAAGAATGGGGATAAGGGTATGCGACCTTCTGGAACCAGAATACTTTGAAGAGAAGGTGGAACAGAACCTGAGAATAAAAAACGAGATTATTCAGAAAGTATACGGGAAAAAGGGCGTAAACAAAGAAGAGATAATTGACCTTTACCTGAAAGCCGGGGAAGAGATTAGAGAAATGGTATGCGACACCACGTCAATAATATATGAATTTTCTAAAAGCGATAAAAAAATACTGTACGAAGGCGCCCAGGGGACCCTACTCGATGTGGACCTGGGGACATATCCCTATGTAACCTCCTCTCATCCGGTGGCGGGAGGGGTGTGCATAGGTGCAGGCGTAGGTCCGACATTTATCGATAAAGTTGTGGGAGTGGTTAAAGCCTATACCACGCGCGTGGGGAAAGGACCTTTCCCTACCGAAATATTTGATGCCACCGGTGATTTTATCAGGGAAAAAGGATATGAATACGGCACCACTACGGGAAGACCGAGAAGGTGCGGCTGGCTGGATATAGTTATGCTCCGTTATGCGGTAAAGGTCAACGGCCTCTCCTATATTGCTATTACCAAACTCGATACGCTGGGAGGAATAAACAAGGTAAAAATATGCGTAGGGTACAGGTATAAAGGGAAAATCCTCACCGACTTCCCGGCAAGTTTAAATGTACTTGCCGAATGCGAGCCCGTTTACGAAGAGCTCCCGGGCTGGGAGGAAGGAGTTTCAAGAATCAAAAAAATCGAAGAGCTGCCCGATAACCTGATAAAATATGTGGAAAGAATTGAAGAATTAACCGGGGTAAAAGCAGCTTTTATATCCATAGGGCCCGGAAGGGAGCAGGGTTTTGAAATAACCGATCTTTTTTAGATTTTTAAGTGGCATAAAGCCGAATTTATAAATATATAATTCCTGTAAGTGATTACTTGCAGGAATTTTTTTTATTAAAGTAGAAAACAATATAAAGATATATCGGAGGTGAATAATTGTTGAATAATGTAGTAATAGCTTGCCACACCCTGAGTGATGAATTAAATTTAGCTTATGCATTGACCAACTGCACTTATCCCGTAATTTGGATAGATTCCGAATATCATTCGGATCCTAATAAACTTAGAAAAAAACTTCAGGAAACGGTAGATTCGGTAAAGGATGCCGATAACCTGCTATTTGCATATGGCTGCTGCGGAAATGGGCTTGTGGGGATACACGCTTCCACCGCCAATCTAATAATACCCAAAACCGAGGATTGTATTTCAATGGTCATGAGCAAGCCCGGAGAAAAGTACGAGAGGGTGAAAGAAACTTATTTTCTTACCAAAGGGTGGATAGAGAGTTCAAAAAGCATTAGCAAAGAATTTGAAAATGCTTTAAAAAAATACGGATTAAAAAAAACTAAAATGATTTTCGAGATTATGCTTAAGAACTACAAGTATTTAATGCTCATCGATACGGGGGCATACAATGTAGCGGAATATATTCCAAAGGCTGAAGAAATCGCGAGGATGACTTCGCTGAAATTACTGCTGGAAAAAGGAGATATCTGGTTTTTGATTAAACTTTTGAAAGGACCTTATGATGAAGATTTTTGCGTGGTTAAAAAAGGAGAAAAGGTAACGGTAGAACATTTTGGATTTACGGATAAAGATTCATTTCATCAGGATTCAATAATCTTATAAAATTTTACACATATTGTACGGCGAAATTTCAAAAAATAATGATAATTTAAAGGAGGTGAGCTTCGAATAAATGGATGAAAGAAAAAAAATAATTGAGGAAAGGGCTCAAATTTTTAGGGACATCTATGAAGGGAAATTACCCAAAAGGGTGCCTGTAGCTACAAAGGTGGACATAACTTACGCTATCCAGTATTCGGGGTTTAATTTAAAAGAAGCCCAGTGGAATTTAGATTTACTGGAAGAAGTAATTGATAAGGTATCGAAAGACTTAGAAAGCGATGTGGTGCCTACGGTAATTTTAAGGTTTCCGCTGATGTACAAATTGCTCGGAGCAAAAAACTTTGTTATGGGCTCGGAAGGTTTCATTCAGCATCCCGAAGTAAGTGCTATGCGTGCAGAAGAATATGATGAACTTATCCGGGATCCCTATAAATTTATAATTGAAAAGGTCCTTCCAAGAATATATGAGAAATTAAACGACAGTGCTGAAAAAAAAACTTTGGTTTTTGCAAAGGCTTACAGGGTATATATTAATTCCACGATAAAAATAAAAACGTTCTCATCAAAAGCCGCTCAAAAATATGGTTTGAGTATAGAGGGAATGAGCGCATTAACCGAAGCCCCCTTTGATTTTATAGCCGATCAAATAAGAGGGTTTACCGGGATGGTGAGAGATATAAGAAGAATTCCCGAAAAAGTTGCAGAAGCGTGTGAAGCGGTGCTTCCCTTAATGATAAAAGCGGGGATTCCGAGGGAACCTTCAATTTATAAAAGGACATTCATACCCCTTCATATGCCTCCCTATCTTCGCACTTCCGACTTTGAGAAACTATTCTGGCCTACCTTTAAAAAGCTGGTAGAAGGACTTGCGGAAAATAATGTGGGAGTAGACCTTTATTTGGAACAGGATTGGATGCGTTATTTGGATTATTTATCAGAACTTCCTCGGGGAATAAAAATGTGGTTTGAATACGGAGATCCTCTTTTAATTAAAAATAAGCTCGGCAAAAAATATATAATAACTGGTCTTTATCCCATTTCCATATTGAGGACGGGCACTCCTGAGGAATGCGTTAATGTAGCCAGAGAACTGGTAGATATTTTAGCCCCGGGCGGAGGGTTTATTTTCAATTTTGATAAACTCCCCATGGCGCTGAAAGATGCAAAACCCGAGAACATAATTGCGGTTAACAGATTTGTAAGGGAATATGCGGTGTATTAAGGAGGCGAAAAAATGGAAATATTTTCTGAGTATTACAAAGGGGAAAAGGATTACATTGAGGAGTACAATATTTCTCCAGAAGAGGAGTCATTCATTATACCAAATATTAGAAGGGAAGAGGATTCGATTTTTAATTTTATCATGTTTTTGCTGATGTAAGGAATAAAAAAATAGCCTTAATAATGAATAATAGCAATGTTATAAAATTATAATAATTTTATAATATTGACAAATTATAAAATTATGTGATAGTATATAAATGTATATACATGTAAACAGATTTTGAAAGGGGGTCTATATTGGAAAAAAGATTTTTATCACCTCAGGAAACCATTAATTTGACGGTGACTAACGGCATCAAAAAAGCCCAGCTTTCCATCGAACAGATGGTGGCTTTGGGTATATTTGCCGGAATCTACATAGGATTTGGAGGGTTTGGCAGTATTACAATAATGCAGACGATGAAAAATATCGATGCGGGTCTGATGAAGTTTTTTGGGGCTATGGTATTCCCGGTGGGTCTCATGCTTGTGGTGGTGTGCGGAGCCGAGCTATTTACCGGAAATAACCTAATGACCTTCGCATTTTTAAAGCAAGAAATTACGTTTTACGCTCTTATCAGAAATTGGATAACCGTTTATTTTTCGAATTTTGCGGGTTCCATGATACTCGCGTATTTAATTGCAAAAAGCGGTTTATTAAAGGATAACGTCATGAACATGGCTTTTTCCATTGCTCAAAGCAAAATTTCCTTGAGCATTGCTCAGGCCTTTGTAAGAGGGATTTTATGCAATATCCTGGTGGTTTTGGCAGTATTGATGGCTGCCGCATCTCAAGATATAATTTCAAAAATTTTTTCCTGCTGGTTTCCAATTATGCTTTTTGTACTATCCGGGTACGAACATAGTGTAGCCAATATGTTCTTTTTGCCCCTTGCAAAATATGGGGGGTTTAATATGGGCTGGGGAGATATTTTATTGAAAAACATCATTCCCGTAACCCTGGGGAATGTAGTGGGAGGAGCAATATTTGTACCCTTGCTGTATCATATAGCTTATATTAAAAAACGAGAAAAAACGGATGAAAAAATTGGTCTAAATGTTTAAATAAGAATCAGGAGGTATTAGCATGCACTTTCCTGAAGATATTAAATATCATCCGGAACATACCTGGATTAAAGTGGCAGGCGATACGGGTACTATAGGCATTACGGATTATGCTCAGGAGGAGCTGGGAGAGATATTATACGTGGATTTACCGCAAGTAGGCGATAAAGTAGAAAAAGACGGTATTTTCGGTGCCATTGAATCCGGAAAAGTATCATCTGACCTTTATTCACCGGTGAGCGGGGAAGTAATCGCGGTAAACGAGGAACTGGAAGAGAGTCCGGAACTTGTGAACGAATCACCCTATGATAAAGGTTGGCTGATAAAAGTAAGATTAAGCGATACATCGGAACTTGAAGATCTTTTAGAACGACGGGAATATTTAGAAAAGATTAATATTTAGTAATTGACTCAGTGTCAATTATTTTTCTAAAATATTTACCAAAAAAATTACTAAAAATGGAGGTATGAAAAATGTACAAAAGCGATATTGAAATTGCTCAGGAGGCCAAATTGGAGCATATTAAGGATATAGCATCAAAAATTGGCCTCTCGGAAGACGAAATTGAATACTACGGAAAGTACAAAGCAAAGGTACATTACGAAAAAGTCTTTGCAAGGTTAGAGGATAAAAAAGACGGGAAGCTCATTCTTGTAACCGCGATTAACCCTACACCGGCGGGCGAAGGTAAAACCACCACTACTGTAGGTCTGGGGGATGCCCTTAGAAAAGTTGGGAAAAATGCGATGATATGCTTGAGGGAGCCCTCCCTGGGCCCCGTTTTCGGAGTGAAGGGTGGGGCAGCCGGAGGAGGCTATGCCCAGGTGGTCCCGATGGAAGATATAAACCTGCATTTTACCGGGGATATTCACGCAGTAACAGCAGCAAACAACCTGCTTGCTGCAATGATTGACAACCATATCTACCAGGGAAATGAACTGGGCATTGATCCCCGGCGCATTGTGTGGAGACGCTGCATGGACATGAATGACAGGCAGCTGAGATTCATAGTCGACGGGCTCGGCGGAAAGGCCAACGGCATGCCCAGGGAAGATGGCTTTGATATAACGGTAGCCTCGGAAGTTATGGCGGTGTTCTGCCTTTCAAGGGATTTAATGGACTTAAAAGAAAGGCTCTCAAGGATAATAGTAGCTTACACCTACGACGGAAGACCCGTTACTGCGGGGGATTTGAAAGCCCACGGCGCCATGACAGCCCTTCTAAAGGATGCCCTGATGCCCAACTTAGTTCAGACCTTGGAAGGCACGCCGGCTTTCATCCACGGAGGACCCTTTGCCAATATAGCCCACGGGTGCAACAGCGTAATGGCTACCAAGCTTGCGCTTAAACTTGCCGACTACGTGGTGACCGAAGCCGGATTCGGTGCGGACTTGGGAGCGGAGAAGTTTTTGGACATAAAAGCAAGGTATGCGGGGCTTAAACCCAATGCGGTGGTTATAGTTGCCAGCATAAGGGCACTAAAGCATCACGGCGGTGTGACAAAAGATAAGTTAAGTGAAGTAAACTTGGATGCCTTAAGGAAAGGAATTGAAAACCTTTTGAAGCATGTAGAGAATATAACGAAGAAATTTAAACTTCCCGCAGTAGTTGCATTGAACAGATTCCCTACGGATAAAGAAGAAGAGTTAACTTTATTAAAAGAAGAATGCAAAGCCCTGGGGGTAAACGTGGTGCTATCCGAAGTATGGGCAAAGGGCGGAGAAGGCGGAGTAGACCTTGCCAATGAAGTATTGAGGCTGATAGAGGAAGGCGAAAACGGATACGCTCCCTTATATCCCCTCGAACTATCCATAAAAGAAAAGATAGAGACGATTGCAAAACAAATATACGGGGCCGATGGAGTGGATTACACTCCGGCTGCGCAAAAGGACATAGAGAACTTGGAGAAGCTGGGGTTCGGCAATCTACCGGTATGCATGGCCAAGACCCAGTATTCCTTAAGTGATAATCCGGCGCTTCTGGGAAGGCCCACCGGTTTCAGGATAACCGTAAGGAACGTAAAAGTATCGGCGGGGGCAGGTTTTGTAGTTGTACTGACAGGAGAGATAATGACGATGCCCGGGCTGCCCAGGAGGCCGGCTGCGGAGAATATAGATGTGGACGAAAACGGAAGGATTTCCGGGCTTTTCTAAAGTAGAAAACGGGATAGGGGGATGCCGATGTATATAGAAAAAACTGTAAGACAATTTACCGAAGCTCTCTCGTCAAAGGAGCCCGTACCAGGGGGAGGGGGCGCCGCTGCATTAGCCGGCGCCCTCGGTAATGCCCTGGGCAGCATGGTAGCAAACCTGACGGTGGGGAAAGAAAAATACAAAGACGTAGAATCCGAAGTAAAACAAATATTACAAAAAACCCAGGAACTGCAGGAAAAACTCCTTTTGCTCATAGACGAAGACGCAAAAGTATTCAGCAGCGTAGCCGCCGCCTACAAAATGCCCAAAAACACCGAAGAAGAAAAAGAAAAAAAACGGCAGGCCTTAGAAAAAGCACTAAAAGAAGCCTGCCAGGTTCCCGTTAAAATAATGGAATACTCCTTGGAAGCCCTCAAACTTCAAAGGAGGCTTGCCGACATAGGCAACAAACTTGCAATAAGCGATGCGGGAGTGGGAGCGCTCCTTTTAAAATCCGCTGTATTAAGCGGAAAACTCAACGTATACATAAACTTGGGCGGCATAGAAGACGTTGAATTTAAAGAAAAAACCACAGAACACATAGAAAAAATAAGCGTCATGGCAGAAGCCATAGCCGAAGAAACCTACCGTATAGTTCTGCAAAAACTAATAATCCAAAAATAAGGAGGCGGAAAAAATGGCAAAAATACTATCCGGCAAAGAAGTAGCCGAAGCCTTAAAACAGCAGCTAACAGAAGAAGTGAAACAGCTACAACAAAAAGGCCATATGCCCTCATTAAAAATAATAATAGCGGGAGAAAAACCCGACTCCGTAGCTTACATAAAAGGTGCCCTCAAAAAGTGCGAAGAAATAGGAATTAAAGGAAGCGTAATTCAGCTTCCCGAAAAAATAACACAAACGGAACTAATAAACAAAATAAAGGAACTGAACAGCGACCCCGACACTCACGGCATACTCATAATGAGGCCGCTGCCCTCCCACCTATCTGAAGACCAGATAAAATACCACATAGACCCCCAAAAAGACGTAGACTGCTTTTCGCCCATAAACGTAGCAAAAATAACCGCGGGAGA